>JAPLGR010000238.1 GCA_026390045.1 Chloroflexota bacterium
GGTAGGCCTGCTGCGCTGCCTGAGGCGTATCGAACTCGCCGGCGGTCCAGAACGGCGCCGCCGGGATCCACCCGCCCAGGACAATCGCCCCCACGGCCAGCGCGTTGCACGCAAAGCCGATCCAGATCACTTGCCGGGCGCGGGCGTAGCCGTAGACCTCCGTCAGGATGTCGCCAAAGATGTACGCGATGGGGAATACGACGACCGCCACCGGCAGATACCATGGGCCGAAGGCACCGATCTTGACCGCAATGATGTTGGAGACGATCAAACAGGTGACAAAACCGGCGCTGACTGCTGGCAGGTATCGGCCGGAGGTCATGCCTTGCCCTTGGCGCGCCGGGCGCGGCGTTTGACCCCCGGCGCCTTCTCGTGGGTCGCCATAACGGTCAGCGCGATCCCGCCGCGCGGCTTGAACGCCCCGGTCACCTCGATCCAGTGCGGGTCGAGCGCCTTCACCAGATCATCGCAGATCGTGTTGGTGACGTGCTCGTGGAAGATACCCTCGTTGCGATAGGACCACAGGTACAGCTTCAGCGATTTGGACTCGATGATGCGCTGGTCCGGGATGTAGCAAATGGTGATCGTGGCGAAATCCGGCTGGCCGGTGAGCGGGCAAACGCAGGTGAACTCGTCGGTTGTCAGGGTGACGGTGTAGCGCCGATCCGGATGGCGGTTGGGGAAGGTCTCGAGCTTCTTCGACGGGCGCGCACGACGTCCCAAGAGAGTCAGGTCGTCCAGATCCTCCGCGCGTGTCGGCATGGAAGGCCTCCGCCGCGACTAATGCGCCGCGGCCTCGTCGAGCATGGAGCGGGCGGCGCGGCGGGCAATCTCAACCGCGTAATTGGTGCCGCGGTCCCAGGGGTAGACCTGGCTCATGCTGGCGAACCAAAGCCCCGGCAGCGGCGTGCGCAACGCAGGGAGCGCCCGCGAGTGATTCAGCAGCGGGATTGGCTGTGCATAGGCCGCACGGAAGAGCCAGCTCTCGCACACCCAGTCTGGCGTGAAACGCGGATTGACCCGCGCCAGGCTGGGCAGGAACCGCTGCATCAGCTCGTCCTTGCTGAGCGAGAAGTACTCATGCTCCGGCTCGAGGTAGTCGCCGCAATACACAATGTGATCGCCGCCGAAGTAGCGGGGGGAGAGGAAGTTGGTGTGTTCGACCAGCGCCAGGAAGGGGAACCCGGCCGACTTCATCAGGTTGTGCCAGTAGAACCCCTGCTCGGAGAGCTGGTGGCGGAGTGCCAGGATCAGGTTGACGGCGCCCATCGAGCGCAGCGAAAGCAGTTGACGCAGATAGTCGGAGGGCATCGACGGCGCCATCCGCGCCAGCAATCCCGGCGAGGTAGTGACCAGGCACTTGTCGAATGCCAGCTGCTCACCTCCGGCGCGCACATGCAATCCCCCGCCGGGCACGGGATCGATGCGATCGACCGGCGTGCGCAGGCGCAGGTCGACGCCCATGCTACGCACCTGTCCGGCCAGCAACTCAAGGAAAGCCTGGAAGCCACCCTGGAAGGTGCCCAAGCGCGGCGTGCGCGCCTTGACCCGCGCCCAGAACCAGGCCATGTTGACCTGCTGGTAGTGCGCGCCGAACTTGCTGACCAGGAGCGGCTCCCACAGCACCTGGTACACGTGCTTGCCCATCCAGCGCTGCAGCCATTCATGCGCGGTGGTTTGCTCGAAGCGTTCCCAGGAAGGCGTCAGCGTCAAGTACAGCCCAGCGAGACCATAGCGCACGCGATCGGGCCAAGTGAGAGCGGGAAACCGAAACGTGTACAGACCGCGCTCAATCGTTCCTGCACCCGGGATCCGATCCATCCACGCGGCCCCGCCAAACAGAGATGACAGCGGGCCGTCCAGTGCGAAGAAGCGCCCGTCGTGGAACGCGGCGGTGATTGGCCAGGGAAACAGGACGCGATCGCTCCAGCCTAGTTCGGCGATCAGGCCGAGGATCGCGCGGTCGCTGGCGAACCAGTGATGATAGTACTGTTCGACCGACCATTCCCAGCCGGGAGCCTTGAAGCCCGCTGCCAGGCCGCCGACCTGATCGGCGGCCTCGAAGACCACGGCACGATGCCCGGCCCGGGCCAGGTCATAAGCCGCGGCCAGCCCTCCGACGCCTGCGCCGACAACGGCCACGTTCATGGCGCCGGCTCCGATGCCACTTCGGCCTGCACCTTCGTCCAGCTCAGGCTCTCGCGGGCGAAGTAGTAGGCGCCCACGAGCGTGATCGGCAGCCACAGTGCGGCGTGCAGGATGAGCGTGTATCCAGCGGCAACCTCGGGCGCAACGCCGTACGCAGACAGCAACGCGATCCCCGGGGCATCGAAGGTGCCAACGTATCCCGGCGCCGAGGGCAGCGTCGTCGTCAGGTTGACGATGCCGTTCATCAGCATCAATGCGAAGTAGCTGACCTGGAACGGGAAGGCGTGCATCACAAACCAGTACTTCCCCGTCTCAAGCAGCCAGATCACGACCGAGGTCACGAGCACCATGGCCACGTCGGCCGGCGAGCGCAGTGATGCCAGCCCGCCCAGGAAGCGATCGACGAACCCGTGCACGCCCGCCCGGGAACGCGACGGGATCAAGCGATCAACGAACCAGCCGATCCAGCGCGCCGATCGTTCCGGCATGGCGGCCATCAGCAGGAAGACGGCCACTGCGGCCAGGAA
>JAPLGR010000374.1 GCA_026390045.1 Chloroflexota bacterium
CCGGGCGTGTTGGGCTGAGTGGTATCAAGCTCAGGGCCGACCCTGGTAACCTGGAGAAGCGCATTGCCGGTTGTGCCCGGAGGAATGCCAGGTAGGTCGATTCCCGAAGTGGGGATATCGACCGTGACAGAATCGCCTACGCGGATATCCAGGTGCGGGCCGTCACTTCCAGCCAACGTATTGAAAGGTAGAGCAGATGAGTCTGCCTGAAAGATGACTCCATTGGTTCCTGTCAATGCGACGCCAGAAGCCAGTGCAGCCTGATTGGCCGCGACTTGCGCAGGATGGAGTCCCTTAGCCTGTTGCGCGGCCTGTTTCGCGTCGATAGATTTCTTACGAAGGGCAAGGGCCGTACCTGCTACCAGGACGGCGCCCACAATCGGAACTGCGAGGGGGATAGGCATGTTCAATCCTGGTTTTAGATGTTACGAAGGAATTGTTTTTTCACGAAGCCTTGAACTGCCGGGTTACGGCCTCCAGGCCAATTGATCAGTGAAAACGTAGGATCGCTTGAGTCTAGTACGACTACGATTCCGTCCTTGTCTGCTCCGCCAATCTGTTGCGAAGTGCTGGCAGTTGCAAATACACGAAGATCGCCCGAAGGCGGTTGATCGTGAGTCGTCACAGCGGCAAGCTGACGGCCCGGCTCAACAGCGGGCGCCGCACTGGCAGCCGCTTCACGACTGGCTTGAGCAATCAACTCATCAGCGACACTTGAACCCGCCTGTTGAGCAGAGGCAATAATGACTTCAGGAGTCGTACCCGCCGCAGCGGCAGCTTGAGGTGTTGCGTCAGCATCACGAGTTCGGCATCGAACGAAAAGCCGTCGATCGTCGCCCGCGCGAAGATCTCCAGGGCCGCGCGGCGGCTGAAGAGCTTCAGTCCGCACTGCGTATCGGTCACCTCGCGCGAGATCAACCATTTTGCCACTTGACGAAACACGACGGTCGCGAGCTGGCGGGACATCCGCCGCGGTGCCAGGTGGACCGACTCGCCCAAGTCGCGCGCCCCAAAGGCGACCTCGCAGCCGCCGTCATCAATCCACTGGTAACCGCGCTGCAATGCCGAGAGGTCGAAGGGGAGGTCCGCATCGGTAAAGGCAACCACGCGCCCGGTGGCGTGCAACATCGCGGTGCGGACGGCGCGCCCTTTTCCGCCCTGGCGCAATAAGCGGATCGTGGAACAGCGCGGCCCGAAGGCGTTGGTCAGTGTTGCCGTGCGATCGGTGCTCCCATCATCGGCCACTAGCACGCGATGATCGACCCCCCATTGCGAGAGAAAGCCGGTGAGCTCGCGAAGCGTCCAAGGAAGCCGTTTTTCCTCGTTAAAGGCGGGGATAATCACCGTCAGGTCATGATCGGTCGGGGGAACAATGATGGGGGCGGTTTTGGGTAAGTCAACCGACACGGCGTGGCGATCCATCGTCACGTTGCGGCCTCCTTGCTCGTCTGGTATTGATCGGCCAACGGAAACGGATGCGGGACTAATACCGGATTCGGCAACTTCTGTAAACGCCAAGTGCGAAAACAGGCAGACGTTACCCGAAAAGATCTCCCAGGTTTTCCAGTTTGCGCATATTAGAAAGTAGGTCAGGCTTTCCAGCCTGACTCCGCGTTGCCGCCTGACTCCGGTCACCGTCAGGCTGGAAAGCCTGACCTACTTGCAGGAGTGATATTAGAGCTTCATGTGCCGAAGCTCGCGCAGCGGCGCCAACGCCTGGTTGGTAACGTACCAGACCATCGCCAAAATGAAGATAGTAATGGCCGTCATCAGAACGGTAAGCAAAAGCTTCCACAACAGCGAGAACCGGCGGCTCCGCCAAAGCATTGGCAAGCCCAGCGGCCCCAGCACAAGAAACAGCGCGAGCAGCACCACCCAGGGGCTTTCAGACCACTTCGCGGCAACCCCCGCAGGTTTCGACGGCCCACGGACC
>JAPLGR010000671.1 GCA_026390045.1 Chloroflexota bacterium
GGTCGCCGAGGATGTCGGCCATCTCGCGCGCGTGCTGCCCATCCGGGCACTCGGGCCACAGTGCGGCGCGCATCCGCTTCCAATCCTCGAGCTGGCTACGCTTGACGGACTCAACCGACATGAGGATTCGCTCTCGAGTGGAATTCTACTGCGAAGTGGATGTCCGCCAACGGACATGCCCACAACTCGTCGCACGGCAGTGTGCGCCGGGGTTCTCGGCGTCCATCACGCGCCGGCAAGTTCTTCCTTGGCCCTCTTCGTTGCCTTGCCGCGTTCCTCGGTGTCGAGCTGCCGCTTGCGGATGCGGAACGTCACCGGCGTCACCTCAAGCAGCTCGTCTTCGCCCAGGTACTCCAGGGCCTCATCAAGGCTCATGTGTCGCGGCGGCGACAAGCGCACCTCGATGTCCTGGGTCGAGGAGCGCACGTTGGTCATGTGCTTCTTCTTGGTGACGTTGATCGTCAAGTCGCCGGGGCGCTGGTACTGCCCGACGACCATGCCCCCGTAGACCTCAACGCCGGGTTCGATGAACAGCCGGCCGCGTTCCTCAGCGGCCTTCAACCCATAGGCCGTCGCCACGCCGGTTTCCCAGGCGACCAACGATCCGAAGGCGCGATCGTCAATGCGTCCCGTCGCCGGCATGTATGCATGGAAGATCGAGTGCACGATGCCCGTCCCCTTGGTGGCGGTCAGGAACTGGTAGCGGAACCCGAGCAGCCCGCGCGTCGGGACGATGTACGTCAGGTGGGCGGTGCCATCGGCGCCGCCGTGCTGCAGATCAATCATCTGGCCGCGGCGCTGGCCGAGCAGGTCGACGGCCGTGCCTACATGCGACTCCGGGACCTCAATGTGGACTTCCTCGTAGGGCTCAAGCTTCTCGCCCCCTGCCCCTTCCTTGTAGATCACCTCCGGCCGTGAGACCTGGAACTCGTATCCTTCGCGACGCATGGTCTCGATCAGGATGGCCAGTTGCAGCTCACCCCTGCCTGAGACCATGAAGGTGTCAGTGGTCTCGGTCTCCTCAACTCGCAGGGCCACATTGTGAAGCAGCTCGCTCCACAGCCGTTCTCGAAGCTTGCGCGACGTGCCCCACGTCCCTTCCCGTCCGGCGAAAGGAGAGGTGCTGACGCCGAAGGTCATGCGGACGGTCGGCTCCTCCACCCGGATGGTCGGCAACGCCACAGGCTGCTCGGGATCGGCTATGGTCTCGCCGATGCCGACGCCTTCAATCCCGGCGACCGCGACAATCTCGCCCGCCTCGGCCACGTCGACCGGCAGGCGTTGCAAGCCCTGATGGATATAGAGGTACCGCACGCGAGCCGGCGTCTGGCCACCGTCGACGTCGAGACGGACGACGGGTTGGTCCAGGCGTATGGCGCCGGCGAAGATGCGGCCGACGGCGATCACGCCCTTGTATTCGTCATATCCAAGCGTCGTCACCAGCATTTGCAGCGGCGCTGTCCGGTCGACGAGCGGCGCCGGGATGTGCTGCAGGATGGCCTCATACAGTGGCTGGAGGTCCGGGCCCAGCTCAGGAGTTGTTCCGGCCCGCTGCGTGAGCGCGTTGGTATAGACGACCGGAAACTCGGCCTGACGTTCCGTCGCACCAAGTGTAATGAACAGGTCAAAGGTCTTGTTGACCGCGTCGATCGGATCGGCGTTCTTGCGGTCGACCTTGTTGATGACGACGATCGCCTTATGACCCATCTGCAGGGCCTTGCGCAGCACGAACCGGGTCTGCGGCATCGGGCCCTCGGCGGCGTCCACCAGCAGCAGCACGCCGTCGACCATGTTCATGACACGCTCGACCTCGCCTCCGAAGTCGGCATGTCCGGGCGTGTCAACAATGTTGATGCGCACGCCGCGATAGGTGACGGCAGTGTTCTTGGCCAGGATCGTGATGCCACGCTCCCGCTCCAGGTCCTGCGAGTCCATGACCCGCTCGGCAACCTGCTGGTTGTCGCGGAACGCCTTGGCCTGACGGAGAAGGCCGTCAACCAGCGTGGTCTTGCCGTGGTCAACGTGGGCCACGATGGCGATGTTGCGGATGTCCTGCCTGGGTTCCTTCACCTTGCATGCCTCGAGTTAACAAAAGACCGCCCTGCGAACGGCCGGGGCGGGGTCTTCCGTAGCGGCTTTCACCCCCATCATACCAGGAAGCAGGGCTGCCTTGGAACCTGGCCTGCAGGCCTAGGCCCCGTGTCGTCAAGCAGCTTGCGATAGACGTTGGTCTCCCGGCGCTGGAGGCCAAGACGCAGGTAGAGGGCATTTGCCGCTTTGCGGGAAGGGTTCGACGTCAGGTCGAGCACATGAGCTTGTTCTTCTCGGGCTGCCTCCATCGCATGCAGCATGAGGGCCCTTCCCAGGCCAAGCCCGCGCTGGGACTGTGAGACGACGAGGTCCTCGATCCGGGCACGCAAGCCCG
>JAPLGR010000394.1 GCA_026390045.1 Chloroflexota bacterium
CGGCTTCTCCTGCTGCTGAAGGAACGCCCACTGTGCGGCAACGCCCTGGCCGCGCGGCTGGGGGTCACGGCCGCCGCGGTCTCCCAGCACCTCAGGGTTCTTCGAGACGCCGAACTCGTCGTGGGCAGCAAGCAAGGCTACTACGTCCACTATCGAGTCAACGCGGCGACCCTTCGGCGCTGGCGGCGCCTGGCCGACAATCTGCTCTGCGGGAACTAGCGATTGAAGCGGCAACGCAAGAGAATACTGCTTCTGCTCGTCGTGTTAGCGGTCGCTGTCGCAACGCTCGGTCTGTGGTGGCTGCATGGCCGTGACAGCGACCCGAGCAAGCCGGGCGACACGACCGCCAAGGTGGCCCGGCGGGATTTCGCCTCCACTGTGCTCGCCACGGGCGCCGTCAAGCCGCAGGTCGGCGCCGAGGTGCGGGTCGGCGCCCGCATCTCCGGCAAGGTCGAGCGGCTCCACGCGAACATCGGGGACGTCGTCAAGAAGGGTCAGGTGCTCGCGGAGCTGGAGAAGGTGGACTTGAGCGCCACGGTCCGTCAGCGCGAAGCGGAGCTGGCCGAGGCGACGAAGCGCCTCGATGCGGAGAAGCGGGAGGGGCCACTGCGCATTCATCACGCGGGATCCCTCCTGGCGCAGGCCAAGGCCGAGCAGGAGGTCGCCGCGGTGAAGCTCGGCGCCGCCGAGCGCGTGGGGGCTGTGCAAGTGGCGGAGGCGGAGGCCGAGGTAACCCGGTCCGCTGCCACGCTGGACCTCACTGAGAAGCAACTGGAGCGCGCGAAGGCCCTGCACAGCAAAGGCATCGAGTCGCGAGACACGCTGGACAAGGCTCAGGAAAGCGCCGCGACCACTGGCGCCCAACTGAGCGTGGCGCGCAAGCGCCTCGAACTGGCAAAGGTGCGCCAGGAGGAGGACCTGAAGGAGGCCAAGTCGGCTCTCGCAAAGGCGGCAACCACCTGCCAGGTGGCCGAACGCGCGCTGAGCCTGGAACGCGCGGGCCACGAGGAGGCTCTCAAGCAGATCGAGACCGCGGTCGCCCGCACCCAGGCAGCTCTTGACTATACCGGAGTGCAGCTCTCCTACGCTACCCTCACCGCGCCCATCGCCGGCGTCATCGGCACTGTGACGACCCAGGAGGGGGAAACCGTCGCCGCCGGCCTCAGCGCGCCGACCTTCGTGACGATCATTGACCTCAATCGCCTCCAGGTGGATGCCTTCGTGGACGAGGTGGACATCGGCAAGGTCCGGCCCGGCCAGAAGGCGACGTTCACCGTGGACGCCTTCCCCGCGCGCGAGTTCGAAGGCAAGGTCGTCGCCATCTACCCCAAGGCCGTGATCCAGGAGAATGTCGTCAACTACGACGTCGTGGTGGAGATCACCGGCAAGTACGACGGGCTGCTCCGACCGGAGATGACGGCGAGCGTCACCATCCAACTCGACGCCCGCGACAACGTGCTGGCGGTCCCAGCCAAGGCGGTCAAGCGGGAGCGGGGCAAGAGCGTGGTCTACCTCGTCGAGAATGGGCAAGCCCGGCCCCGCGAGGTGAAGGTCGGCTGGAAGGACAGCCAATGGATCGAGGTCGTTTCGGGGCTGGAAGAGGGACAGGCCGTGCTCCTCGAAGCCCCGGCTGGACAGCCCAACGGGAACCGAGAGGCAAAGCAATGATCGAACTGGAAAGCATCGACAAGAGCTACACCAGCGGCACAGTCGAGACGCCGGTGCTAAGGGGGATCTCCTTCGAGATCAAGGCCGGCGAGTACGTCGCCATCATGGGCGCGTCGGGCACGGGCAAGAGCACCCTGATGAATATTCTGGGCTGTCTGGACAAGCCCACCACCGGGCACTACCGGCTTGACAACACCGACATGGTCAATCTGGATGACGACGCGCTCTCGCGCCTGCGGAACCACAAGATCGGCTTCGTGTTCCAGCAGTTCCACCTGCTGGACCGGGCGACGAGCCTGCGGAACGTCATGCTGCCGCTGATCTATGCCGACCACTACCCCGAAGATGCCCGGGAGCGGGCGGAGAAGGCGCTGACGGCCGTGGGCCTGGCCGACCGGATGACCTACCGGTCCAGCCAGCTCTCGGGCGGCCAGCAGCAGCGCGTGGCCATTGCCCGGGCG
>JAPLGR010000106.1 GCA_026390045.1 Chloroflexota bacterium
GAGGCGGGTACACCGTGGACGGCCGCCTGGTCTCGCCCGCCGCTCAGGCAGGCACCGCGGCTGCGCGCGACACCCTGGTCAGCCTGGGAGCACGCTTCCTGTATCTCTATGACTACCCCGACTCGCCCATGCGCCTGGACAGGGTCAGGGACTTCTGCGCCGCTGCCCGTACTGTCCGCACCCTAGCCCACGCCCGGATGGGCATGATGGGCTACGCGGACATGGGCCTATACTCCCTGATGTTCGACGGCCTGGACCTGCGCACCAGGCTTGGCATCGAGGTCGAGTCCTACGACATGCTGGAGATGGAGCAAGGCATGGCGCGGCTGACGCCCGACCGTGTCAACCGGACCGTCGGCGAGTGGAAGCGCGAGTGGGCCTTCGAGCAACCGGTGCCGGATGCGATGCTCGAGCGCGTGGCGCGCCTGACACTGGCCCTGGGCGACAAGATCGACGAGCGGGGCTACCTCGCCATGTCCACCAAGTGCGTCTACGGAGTCACCAAGTACATGGGTTGCACCGCCTGCATGGCGCAGTCGATCCTGGGGGACCGGACGCATTTCGTGTGCGAAAACGACGTACCAGGCATGATCACACAGACTATGCTCGGCCTGCTGAGCGGCCAGTCGACGACCTTCATGGAGATCTACGAGTACTTCCCCGATCGAATCCTGGCAGGCGCATGCGGTTTCGTGCCGACGTCGTTCATCGAGGACGGGAAGGTGCGCGTACGCGGGCACACGTGGGGAGGCTCCTCCGGAGGCCTCGTGAACACAGCACAGGTCAAGTCAGGCCGCGTGACCTTGGCGCGCCTTTCGCCCCGCGGCCAACCCTACCGTATGCACCTCGTCACAGGAGAGGCGGTGAGACCGCGCCCGTGGGAGGAGTTGGGCTGGGCTCCGCCGGCGCCATACTTCCCCTCGATGGAGATCCTGCCGGATGGCGGGATGGAGAACTTCGTCAACAAGACGCTGGCGCAGCATTTCGCCGTGGCTTACGGCGACCACCGCCAGAGGCTCGAGGACCTTTGTCGGCTCCTTGAGATCGAGGTGATCTGAGGCGCTCATCACACTGCACATGCCTCTCCCTTCATCGCCCATGAACCTTCCGCCACTGGTTTCCACGGAGCCCAGGAGCCTCGCGGGGACTTCCCAGCGCAGGCATTGCGCGCGGCGGTGCAACTCCTCAAGGCCTTTGGCTCCTGCGGGCCGCGCCACGGGCATCCGACTTGCGTCCACTGCCTGCCGAGGCTATAAATGATGAGCCCGGTTTGATGGCCTCCAATCGGCGCCAGAACTCGCTTGGGAAAACCGAGATTAGGAGGGTCAGTCAGCTCCGAGGACTCCGTGTCATCGGATTTCCGCTCCGGCGGCGGAGGAACGCAGCGCCTGCGACTCCCTGCCAGCCAGGAATCCGCATGATCAGAGAAGGGCGCTCAGACTGGAGCCGCCCGTCGCGTGTTCACTGCCGTCTGTGGGCCGTGAGCCAAGATCGTTCCCGCCACGCAAGGGATTGGCTCTGGTAAACGACGCGTTACAGAAGCACAGGGAGGCCAACCGGAAAGGGATGACACCCTGAAAGGAGAGGAGAGGACGCAGACAGGTACTCGGTCCATGCAGAATAGCCGCCCGATTGTTCAGGGGAATCCGATCACACACAGAATCTGGAGGAGGAAATGAAGAGGACCACCCGCTTGTTGATTGGTGCGTTGTTCGTGCTCTCGACGCTGCTGGCGGCCGCTGGCTGCGCAAAGGCTCCCGAGGCGCAGAAGCTGACCATCTGGATCAATGGACGGGACAGCTTCATCGGCCCCAATGAGCAGCAACTTCCTCAGGACCAATGGTACATCTCCCAGGCGATCAAGCGGTTTGAGGAGGCCAATCCCGGCGTGACCGTCGAGTTGGTCGTCCAGGCGGATGCCTATGCGGCGCATCAGATGTTCCGCACGACTGCGCTGGCCGGGAACGCCCCCGACATCGCCAACCTGTGGGCCGGGCAGTTCATCTTCGCCCTCGAGGATGCCATCACCCCCATCACCGACAAGATCCCGCAGGCCGACAAGGACACGATCCTCGGCTGGGACACAGACACGGTCGGCTTCACGGCAGGCAATCCTATCCTCGGCTATCCGACCCCGGACAACCAGCTGTGCTTCTTCCTGTACAACAAGAAGATCGTGCAGGAGGTCGGGCTGGACTTCGAGGCCAACCCGCCGCGGACCATGGACGACTTCTACGCGACCATGGAGAAGATCAAGAACGCCGGGTATATCCCGATCGGGGCGGACGAGGCAGTCGACGGGTATGCCTACTACTTCTTCCAGATCGCGGCCTACTGGTGGGTCCAGCAGAACGGGTTTGACCCGATCCTGGCCGAAGACCGGGGTGAGGCGAACTTTGCCGATGACCAGGCGTTGCTGACGGCCCTCGAGGCCTACCAGGAGATCTGGGCGAAGGGCTACATGAATCAGGACGCGGCCACGTCCAGCGACTCGTGGAACAAGTTCCTGCAGGGGAAGATAGCCATGGTGCCCCGCGTCAGCTCGTTCGTGAAGGACGCGCAGGACGCCCTGGGCGTGGAGAACGTTGGGGTGATCATCCCGCCGGACATCTCCGATACGGCTGTGATCAAGAACGGCACGATCGGCGGCCCGGGCCAGGTGATGGTCGTTTCCAAGAATTCCACGAACGTCGATCTGGCGATCAAGTTTATGTCGTTCCTTAACTCGAAGGCCGAAGTGCTCGAGCTGAACAAGTTCCAGACCAAGGTCCCGATCCGGACGGACGTCACCCCGACGGACCTGGGCGCGGAGCCGGGCACGGCGCTGGCCAAGCTGATCGAGTGGAGCGGGAACTACGTGTTCTGGGTTGACAACTCCCTCTCGGGGCCGGTGGTAGATGATTTCAATAAGCTGCTGCCGCTGGTGCTGACCGGCAAGATGACGCCGCTGGAGCTGGCCCAGCAGCTGGACAAGGACAAGGGCGCGCAATAGGCTCTTATCCAGACGGCGATCGATCTCAGGGAGAGTGACGGTTAACCATTTGCGGGGGCTGCCTGTCGGGTGGCCCCCGCAAATGGGCCTGAAGGCGAGTTGGGTTCGGTTGGCCCGCAACGGCGATGATTTGAATGGTGAGCGACAAGGTTGCAGTCAAGCGCAGGTTCAGGCTATCCGAGGGAATCCTGTCGATTCTCCCGGTGCTTGTCGTGCTGATCTTCATGCGCTTCTACCCCATGGTGGCGGCGATCTACCGGAGCTTCACCAACTGGGACGGTTTGTACCGCAGCGATTGGATCGGGCTAGCCAACTACGTGCAGATCTTCACCAACAGCCCCTTCTGGAAACTGCTCCGGAACAGCCTCATCCTGCTCACGACCGTGCCCCTTCAATTGATGATCGGCCTGTTCGTCGCCGTGCTGCTGTATGAGGAAGTCAAGGGCTGGCGGTTCTTCCGGACGATCATCTATCTCCCCCAGATCATCTCCGCCGTGACCATCGGGTATCTGTTTCGGGTTGCCTTCAGTCTGGATGGTCCGGTGAACCTTGTACTGCGCAAGATCGGGCTGGAGTTCCTAGCCAATGAATGGCTTGGCAATACCGGCACCGCGCTGGGCGTGTTGGTGTTCTGCCTGACCTGGTTCTCCATCGGCTGGCAGGCGATTGTGATCCTGGGCGGGATGTCCAAGATCTCCCCAGAGGTCTTCGAGGCCGCCCGCATGGATGGCGCCAACTACTGGCAGAGGACCTTCTTTGTCGTCATCCCGATGATCTCGAGGACGATCGAGTACGCCGTGATCATGTCGATGGTCTGGACGCTGACCAGCGTCTTTGCCTTCATCTTCTCGATCACGGCCGGGGGCCCTGGATATGAGACCTCGACCCTCGACTACATGATCTACCGAAAGTTCTACCAGGCGGGCGCCCCCTACGGTTCCGCCTCGGCCTTTGCCGTGATCCTGCTGATCATCATTCTGGTCTTTACGGTCGTTGAAATGCGCGTCGCTAACAAGGCCAGCGAATGGGAATGAGCGGCTTCGGATGCTAGCCAAGGTCAACCAGAAGCTGTCGGGGGCCCTGGTCTTCCTGGTCCTGTTGGTGCTGTCGATCACCAATCTCTATCCGTTCTTCTATATGTTCTTGAACTCTGTCAAGTCCAGAACGGACTACTTTGTCAACCCGTTCAGCGTGCGGGGCCTGGAACTGACGTGGGACAACTACCGAACCATGATCAGTCAGTTCAAGATCCTGAATCTCTTCGGGAATTCCTTCTTCATATCCTTCTTCACCATCCTCCTGCTCCTGTGCCTCGGCATCGTGGCTAGTTATGCCTTCGCCAAGCTGCGCTTCAAGGGGAAGGAAGTCATCTACCTGCTGATCATCTCGACCATGTTCATACCGGTCCAGGCGACGATCATTCCCCTGTATGTGTTCTTCTCCAGGCTCGACCTGGTCAACACCGGCTGGTCGGTGATCTTCATCTACGTGGGCATGTTCATTCCCGAGGTCATCCTCCTGATGACCTCGGGGTTCCGGGGCATCCCGGACGAGTTGATCGAGGCGGCCAAGCTGGACGGCGCGGGCTACTTCGATGTCATCCGCTACGTGATCATCCCGATGGGGAGACCCTCGATCATCCTGTGTATCATCTTCTACTTCATTGTCACGTGGAACGACCTGTTCGCCCCAATGATTCTCCTGCAGAGCATGGACAAGCGGACCGTGATGGTTGCGCTGGCCGCGCTTCTGTCCCGCTACTCCGGCGACCCCACCTTCCAGTTTGCGGGCCTGGTCCTGGCTTCGATCCCCGCGATTCTGGTGTATGTGTTCTTCCAGCGGTACATTGTCAAGGGGATCAGCCTGGGGGCAACCAAGTAGGCCTGCGCACTCCCCGCCGCGGCTTGCATCAGGCCTGCGGCGATCCGCTCTACTTCAGTTCCAGCGCAAGGCACGCGGGGGAGCGCCGGCAGGTCGGCGCGATGGGGAACAAGGCCGCGCCGCTACCCTGGCGCGCCGCTGGCGGAATAGTGTAGGTCAGTCACAGGAGTCGAACCATGCGTGAAACAGAAGGCTCTGTCACCTCGCGCGCAAATAGCGACAAGACGGTGCCACTCCCCAAGATCAAGGCGGCCCTGGTCGGCTTCGGTGAGGTGAACAGCCCGCGGGATCTGATTGAGCGGAAGGTCGCCCACGCGCGCGAAGCGTTGGAGAAACTGGGGCTGGAGTTGGTGACCACCGGGCCGGTCAGCGACGACCCGGCGGGTCAAGACGAGAAGCGCGCTCGGGAGGATCTGGCGCGGGAGGACTTTGATCTGCTCTTGGTGTGCCTGGCAGGCTGGATCCCGTCGCACACGGTGATCGATGTGATCAGCCCCTTTGCCCATAAGCCGATGGTGCTGTGGGGTCTCACCGGGACGTACCAGAACGGACGATTGGTGACGACGGCCGACCAGGCGGGTACCACGGCCCTGCGCGATCCGATGGAAGCCATGGGCTTCAAGTTCAAGTACATCTACGATACCCCCGAGGATCCCTACGGAAGCGCGCGAGAGGTTGCGGCATACGCGGAGGTTGCCCGCGCGGCCTCGCTCCTTCGGCGTTCGCATGTCGGGATGATGGGGTATCGCGACATGCGGCTGTACGGCACCCTAGTGGACGGGGTTTCGCTGCGGCGGGTGGTGGGCGCAGAGGTCGACGTTTTCGAGATGCTGGAAGTGGTCCAGCGGATGGCAGAGAAGGATGCTCGAGAGGTGAGGGCAGTGGTGGACCGCCTGCTCTCTGAGTGGGATTTCGAAGGGGAAGTTGATCCGGCTGTGCTTGACCAGCCGATCCGCATGTACCTGGCGATCAAGGACGTCGCCCGCGAACGCGGGTACCAGGGGATCTCCCTGACCGACGTGGACGGGGTCAAGAAGCTGCTCAAGTTCACGCCGGGCCTAGTGATGTCGTTGCTGGTGGACTTCGAGAACTTGGCCGCTATCCCCGAGAACGACGGACTAGGGGCAGTCACGCAGCTCATGGTGCGGTACCTGACCGGTCAGGTAGGCGCGTATTTCGAGTTCTATGAGTTTCTGAAGGATCGGGTCCTGGTTGGCGTCCCTGACTTTGTCCCGGGTGCGGTCGCTGAGGGGAAAGTGCGAGCGCGCATCGCGCAGTTCGGACAGCTCGCCCCCGGCGTGCTCAATGTCTCGAAGGTCAAGACCGGCAGGGTCACGTTATGCCGGCTGGCCAGCCGGGGCGACCGATACCGGATGCACATCGCTATAGGCGAGGCCGTGGCCCCTCAGCGCT
>JAPLGR010000532.1 GCA_026390045.1 Chloroflexota bacterium
CGTACCTGGCGCCCGAGCAGTACGCGGCCATCCGGCGGCTGTGCTCCGACCGAAGCTGCCCGATCCTGCTGGACGAGGTCTTCCACGACTACCCGGCCCACGGCCTTCGCGCATCCTCATCAGATGAAGCGAGCGGCCTGACCGTGCGCTTGAGCGGGCTGTCGAAGGTCGTCGGCGCGCCACAGCTCAAGCTGGGCTGGATCCGGCTGGGTGGAGACGCTGCGCAGGCGCGCGCTGCCGCGGCGCGCCTCGAGTTCATCGCCGACGCGTACCTGTCGGCGTCCACGCCGGCGCAGCTTGCTACCGAGTCGCTACTGCCGGCCCGCGGTCCGATCCAGGCCAGGATCCTCGAGCGTCTGGAGGCGAACGAGCGCGCCGCCGAGCAGGCCTTGGGTTCTGAGTCCCGCGCTCGCCTGCTGCCGCGCCAGGGCGGCTGGTATCTCGTGCTGCGCCTGCCCGAGGGGGAGGACGAGGAGGAGCTGGCCCACCAGCTGCTTGTGGATGACCACGTCGTCGTGCACCCGGGCTACTTCTACGACTTCCCAGAGGGAGAGCATCTGGTGCTCAGCCTGATCTCGCCGCCGGAGGGATTCGCTGAAGGTGTGAGCCGCGTGGCGAGGCGGATCGGGACGCGGGCATCCGGCTGATCGCCTCCCATAACGCATCGCCGGGCCTGCGCCTGGCTTCTCCCGTTCTCCCCACCCGTTCGCTGCGCTCAGGGGATAGGCAACGTCTCGCCGGGACGCTTGAGATCCTTCGTCTTGTGTGGGGGGGGTAGACGCTCAGCCCATCCGGATGCGTACCGCGTGTGACGCGCCGTCATCGATCAGGTGGATCCGACCATCGCCGACGGAAGCCTCGTCGAGCAGGACCTCCCGCACTCCGCGCGACACGCCATCCGGATTGTTGACCTCGATCCGATAGACGCTGCCGCCGTAGCGATAGTCGATCCGGTACCGCGGCCAGGCCTTGGGGATGCACGGATCCATCTGCAGCTCTGTGCCCTTCCGGCGCAAGCCGAGGATTGCCTCGATCCCAAGCCGATACATCCACGCCGCGGATCCGGTGTACCACGTCCAGCCCGCCTGACCCTCGCGCGACGTCTGGTTGGAGATGTCGGCAGCCACGACGTAGGGTTCGCCCTGGTACCGATCCACCTTCGCTGGTGTGTCCGATCGCAGGATTGGGTTGAGCATGGTGAACAGATCATGGGCGCGACCGCCCCACCCCAGCTCGGCGCACGCCCAGGCAACCCACATGGCGGCGTGCAGGTAGGCGCCGCCGTTCTCGCGAACGCCCGGCGGATAGCCCTTGAGGTAGCCGGGATCGCGCCCCGACCGGTCAAACGGCGGCGCCGCCAAGAGCACCAAGCCCTCAGCTGGCCGAACCAGCTGCTCGAGGACGGCGCGCATCGCCAGGTCGGCGCGCCCCCGGTCGGCCGCGCCGGAGAGCACCGCCCACGACTGTGCCACAGAGTCGATGCGCCATTCGTCGTTCTCGGCCGAGCCGATGGGCTGACCGTCATCGTCAAAGGCGCGGCGGTACCAGGCCCCGTCCCAGCCTGCCAACTCAAGCGCGGCGCGGTAGCCCTCGGCCCGCTGCCGGTACGCCTCGGCTTCATCGGCACGGCCAAGGCGCTCGCTCAGCGCGGCGAAGCGGCTGAGCGTTGCGTGCAGGAACCAGCCGAGCCATACGCTCTCCCCCTGCCCGCCGATGCCCACACGGTTCATGCCGTCGTTCCAATCGCCGCTTCCGATCAGCGGCAGGCCGTGCCGGCCCACCGTCTCGCCGCGCTCGAGCCCGCGCCGGCAGTGCTCGTACAGCGTGAAGCCCTCCACCGTGCCGCTGAACAGGCCGTAGCGCTCGTCTTCGTCAGGGCGCAGCGGGTCGCCGGTGAGGAAGGGAACCTTCTCATTCAGGATAGCGTCATCGCCGGTGGCGTCGACGTAGTGCGCCACGACGAACGGCAGCCACAGCAGGTCGTCCGAGACGCGGGTGCGTACGCCGCGCCCGGCCGGAGGGTGCCACCAGTGCAGCACATCGCCTGCCTCAAACTGGTGCCGGGCGGCCAGCAGGATGTGCTCGCGGGCCAGGCCGGGCTCAGCGTGCACAAGGGCCATCGTGTCCTGCAGTTGATCGCGGAATCCGAAGGCGCCGCTCGACTGGTACAGCGCCGATCGTCCCCACATCCGGCACCCTAGGACCTGGTAGACAAGCCAGC
>JAPLGR010000011.1 GCA_026390045.1 Chloroflexota bacterium
CAGACGACGATCAGGTACACGTACCCGAAGAATTAGCACGTTCGCATCGCGCCCAACGGGTCGCCGGCGAAAGACAGCGCCAGCGCCTCCGGGGTGCGGAACGCTATGGCCTCGTCGGCCGGCATAGGCTGGGCGAACAGGTATCCTTGGGCAGACTGGCACCCAAGGGATTGCAGCATCGCCAGTTGCCCCTCGGTTTCCACGCCCTCGGCCACCACGGCAATCCGGAAACTGCGGGCCAGCATGATGATGCCCTTGACGAACTGGACGAAGTCCTCGCCCTTCTCCATGTTGGCGATGAAGGAGCGGTCGATCTTGACCACGTCAATCGGGAACTGGTGCAGGCAGGCCAGCGAAGAGCAACCGGTCCCGAAGTCATCCAGGTCGATCCGGAAACCGACCTCTTTGAGTTCCCGTAAGACCTCTGCCGCCTCCTGGGTGTCTCGCATCACGGCGCTTTCCGTGATCTCCAGGCGAATGCTGCCGGGGTCGACCCCGGCCTCCTGGAGGATCGCGCGAAAATGCTTGGTCAGCCCGGAATGCAGGAGTTGGTTGCGAGAGAGGTTGACGCTGATCGGGGGCGGGCAGCGCGGCCCGCCGGCCTTCCGCCACTCCGAGAACTGCCGGCACGCTTCTCGCATGACCCACTCGCCGATGGGCAGAATAATCCCGGAGTCTTCGGCCACCGACACGAACTCGGCCGGAAGGACGAGGCCCCGCTCCGGGTGTCTCCATCGCAGAAGCGCCTCGTAGCCCTCCACGTTGCCGGTACTCAGCGAGATGATCGGCTGGTAGTACAGAAGAAGCTGGCCGGCGTCCAGGGCCTTCCTCAGGTCGACCTCGACGGCCAGCCGCGCCTGGACACAGGACCTCATGGAAGCATCGAACACGGCGTAGCGGTTTCTGCCGGCCTGCTTGGCCTCATACAAGGCGGTATCGGCGTCGCGGAGCAGGTTCTCGGCCTTCTCGACGGCCATTTCGCTGGTGACGATGCCGATGCTGGCGGAACAGACCACCTCGTGGTTCTGGATCACATACGGGCGCGACAGGATGGCCAGGAGGCGGCTGGCGGCAACTTTGGCGTCGTCGGCGCCGGCAATGCCGTCCAGCAGGACGATGAACTCGTCGCCGCCCAGGCGTGCGGCGGTGTTCCCCTCCACTTCGCGGCTGACGGTGTCAATGGCGCGGACCTCGTAGCGAAGGCGCCGGGCCGCCTCGACCAGGAGCCTGTCGCCCAACTGGTGCCCCAGGCTGTCGTTGATCAGCTTGAAGCCGTCCAGGTCGATGTACAGGACGGCAAAGTGGTAACCGGGCACGCGTTTGGCGCGAAGGAAGGCGCGATCCAGCCGGTCGTGCAGAAGGCTCCGGTTGGGCAGACCGGTCAACTTGTCGATGCGGGCCGCCGTGCGAAGTTCCTCCTCGGCGCGCTTCCGGAGGGTAATGTCAGTGAACATGGCAAAGGAGCCGCAGAAACGGCCCTCGGCATCCTGGAGGGGCGAAGAGGAGACGATCGTCCAGACGGCGCGGCCGTCCTTGCGGCGGAGCCGCCGCTCGTGGTGCCCCGCTTTGCCCTGGCGAAGCCGTTCCACACGGTCGGCGTGGTCGGGCCGGTCCTCCTCGAACAGGAAGGAATCATAGGTCCGGCCGATCATCTCCTCCGCCTTGTAGCCGAGCATCCCGGTCATGCGCGCGTTGACGAACGTGGTGCGGTCCTGCTGGTCGAGCGCCCAGACGCCTTCGTTGGCGGTGTCGACGATCCGGCGGTACTTCTCTTCGCTTTCGCGCAGGGCCTCGTTCGCCCGCGAAAGCGCCGCCGTGCGCCGGCTGACGCTATCTTCGAGCAAGGCGTGCTCGTTGCGCAATTGCCCGACGAGCTTGTTGAAGGCGGCAGCCACGACCGCGATCTCGTCGCTGCCTTTCACCTCGATCGGCGTCATCCGGGGACTCTCGGGGTGCGCGGCAATCTCATGGAAGTGCTTCGCCATGGCCGCCAGGCGCCGCGTCACC
>JAPLGR010000412.1 GCA_026390045.1 Chloroflexota bacterium
AGGTTGTATGGCGGATCGGCAAACACGAGGTCGACGCTGGCTTCGGGAAGTTCGGCCAGCGCCGTGCGGCAGTCGGCCTGCAGGATCGTATCGAGCGGCAGGGGTGATCCGGCCGGCGGGGCGGCACTCATCGGTTGACGACGCCTCCAGTCCACAAGTCTAGCATCCGCGGTGTTCCCTGGGGACGACAGGGGAGGCACGCACGGGCGCGTCGTCCGACGCGCCCAATCGCCTTCCATCGATGCGTCCCGCGCCTGCGACTCTTGCGAGACGCCTCAGCGTGGTCGCAGGCCTAGATGTAGAAGCGGTCCTTGTCGATCTCGTCGCGGAGCAGACGCAGCTCCGGTTCACTGGGCGGCGCGGCCTGCTCCACGCGCTCGGCGGCCGCCAGTTCAAACCCAGTGTTCTGGATCACGGATTCGAGTGTGGCACCGGGCTGTAGCTCTAGCACATGCATGCGCTTTGATTCGGGATGGTATCCGAGGATGGCGAGGTTCGTGACAACTCGGTACGGGCCCGTTCCGCGCGCCAGGCCGGCGGCCTCGCGCGCCCCCGGACCGCTCAGGTACCCGGGCGTGGTGATGAAATCCACCTTGGAGACGAAACGCTGCTTGTCGTGACGCATGATGGCAATCGTGCGCCAGCAGTGTGAGCCGACGTCGTTGCCTCCTCCGCTGCCGGGCAGTCGGACCTTGGGATGGTCATGATCCCCAATGGTCGTCGTGTTGAGGTTGCCGTAGGCATCGATCTGTGCGCCGCCGAGAAAACCGTACTCGATGAAGCCGCGCTGCGCCGCCTCGACCACCTCACAGATGCCAGTCGCCGAGAGCGCGCGGTGGAACGTCCGCCTCTCGCCGACCGCGCGAGGCAGATCCTCGAGGATTGCCCCGGCGCCGCCGAACTCGAAGACCGGAACGAGATCAGGGGCCTGCATGCGCTGCGTCAGCATCGCCGCCAGCATTGGGATCCCCGTCCCGATGAACGCGGTGGCGCCATTCTCCATCAGACGGGCGGCGGAGCAGATCAGCAGCTCGGTCGGGTTGTAGGCCGACTCGCTCATGATTGCCTCCCGCCCGCCTGGCGGGCAGCGTCGGCTAGCGCCTGAAGCCTCGTGCTGCCAATCACCTCGCGGTACGCCGCATGGTCCTTGACGTTGCGGACGTACTTGTCCAGGTAGGCTTGCGTCGTCTCCGGCGTCTTGGTCGCCTCGACCCATTCGCGGATCTGGTCCTCATCACGCTCGTAGTCGTACGCCATCTCCCCTGGATGCGACCCAAACGGCGCTTCGACTACGGCGTCGACCAGGTAGTAAGGGATGATCGTCCGGTCCGGGTGCTCGCGGATCTCGTCGGTCGACACGATCCGTTCAGTGCTGATGATCAACCGCTTCGAGGCGCGGGCCATCTCGACGCAGAAGCCGGTGATCCCGTCCACCTGGACGTTGCCGTAGATGTCGGCCCGGTGGACATGGATCAAGCCGACATCAAGAATCAGCGCCGGGAGGAGGCATATCGGATGTCCGGTGAACGGATCGCGAACGACCTTGGCCGCGGAGTACTTCAGGGTGTCGGTGCCCAGCATCGAGCGAACCGGCAGGAAGGGCACGCCCATCGCCGCCGCCTTGAAGCGCCAGGCAATGCCGGCGTTGCTCCACTCAACGACGGTGGAGAGCCTCCCGCTCTCCACCTCGCGGCGCAGGCAGTTGGAGACGCCGTAGACCTCGAGCCCCATATACGTCAGGTCTATGGCCTTCACGGCGCCCGCGCCGATGAGCATGTCGAGTTCCAACACGCCCTGACCGGCGACGCGCAGATTCTTGCGACCCTGGCGGATGATCTCGGACACCAGCGACATCGGACACCGTACCGTGCCATAGAGCTCGGTCCCGATGTAATCCCCGTCGTGGATGAAGCGCTCCACCGCCTCAGCCTCGGACATGCGCTTGTCGATCAGCGTCTTGGGCTTGCGCCGGTTGTGCTCTCGGAAGGCATCTAGGTCTAAGGGCTGGAGCATCGGTCCGACCCCGGAATCGATGATCTCCATGCAGACCTCCTTTCGCTGACCCCGGGCTGGGCATCGCTGGATGACCCGGCGACGAGAGGCCGCCGCCTCCCGGGCGGGAGACGGAGTGTAGCATGCGCGGGCGCATGGGCAATCCCCTTGATCGGGCGTGTGATCCGCTTGTCTGGCTGGTCCCCCGCCCGACCGCAGGACTCGCCCTCTCCCAAACCCGCCTGCCAGTCGCGCCTCACGCCTCGGCGGCCCGGTCAGCAGTCTCTCCTTGCCCTTCATCCCCCTACATCGCACCCTATCGGGGACCCTCCGACCCCCTGAGAGCCTCCGGTTATGACCCCCGAAAGTTGGACATGCGAGTAATGTGTGGTTGACCCTGTTGGAAGGTGGGGTAGGCTACGGCCAGGGCTGTGCCAAAGGGAGGCAGAAGCCATGGCCAAGAAGAGGTACTCGCCGAAGGTGAAGTTCCAGGTGGTGCTGGAGGCACTGACGGGCGAGAAGACGCCCGG
>JAPLGR010000416.1 GCA_026390045.1 Chloroflexota bacterium
GGAAGCCGATCCAACTGGGCATCGAGAACGAGGACCTTGCGGTGAAGATGGTCGACTTGTTGTCCGCGCCGCAAGACTTCCACTTCGACGGGAGGGTTGCGGTCATCGGAGGAGGGGCGACCGCGCTGGATTGTGCTGTGACGGCTAGACTGCGCGGCGCCGAGCACGTTGAGCTCTTCATGCTCGAGGCCCTCGCTGAGATGCCCCTGACCGCCAAGGAGCGGCACGAGCTCCTCGAGTTTGACATCGAGTTGAGCAGCCGTGTGCGCGTGCAGCGGATCCGCAAGGGGCCCCGCGGCGTCGTTGGCATTGAGACGATTAGGGTCGAGCTGCCAGCAGGGCAGACGTTCCATCCCTCGCGCGTCAAGGATGTGGCCGGGACGGGTACGCGCCGGGATGATGTCACGACCGTCATCGAGGCGATCGGGATGCGTCCGGCCCTGCCCGTAGTCGTCGCAGCCGGGCTGTTCTACGCCGGCGATATGACCAACGGCCCGAAGACCGTGGTGGAAGCGTCCGCCTCGGGCAAGAACGCGGCCGCCCGGATCGACGCCTACCTGAAGAAGCAGAATGACCCGGCCATCGAGAAGATGACCAAGTCCACCTTCGCGCTTCCGGGGTTCAACACCGTTCCGGTTTCGCTGGAGAGCACCTTCTTCGGGCGACCGATCCGTTCGCCCTATCTGCTCTCTGCCGGACCTCCCACCGATGGGCTGGCGGCGATGACCAAGGCGTACGAGGCCGGCTGGTCGGGCGGCGTGATGAAGACCTCCTTTGACAACGTCCCCATCCATATCCCGTCCGAGTACATGGTCACATTCAATCCGCTGACCTACGGCAACTGCGACAATGTCTCCGGGCACCCCCTCGATCGGGTCTGCCGCGAACTCGAGCAGCTGGTGAAGCAGTGGCCGGACCGGCTGACGATGGCGTCGACCGGCGGCCCGGTCACCGGTCACGATGAGACCGACTCGGCCGGCTGGCAGTCGAACACGCGCAAGCTTGAGGCCGCCGGAGCAATGGGGATCGAGTATTCGCTTTCCTGCCCTCAGGGCGGAGATGGCACCGAGGGCGACATCGTCTCGCAGAACGCGCAGCTGACGGCGAAGATCATCGACTGGATCATGGCGGTTGGATCCGCCGACATCCCGAAGCTGTTCAAGCTCACGGCCGCGGTGACATCGATCGTCCCCATCCTGCGCGCCATCCGCCAGGTTCTCGATCGCTATCCGGGCAAGAAGGCCGGCATCACGCTGGCCAACACGTTCCCGACGCTCGCCTTCCGCGCCACCGCAGATGGGCGCCGCTGGGAAGAAGGCGTGGTGGTCGGGATGAGCGGAGAGGGCGTCACGCCCATCTCCTACCTGACGCTGGCTAGTGCCGTGCCGGAGAAGATCGTTATCTCGGGGAATGGCGGCCCGATGGACTACAAGGCCGCCATGGATTTCCTCGCCCTCGGCGTTGAGACCGTCCAATTCTGCACCATCGTCATGAAGTACGGGTACGGGATCATCCACGAGCTTGAGTCGGGGACGGCGTTCCTGATGCAGGAGCGGGGGATCCGCTCCATGCGGGAGCTGATCGGCCTGACCCGGCCACATCCGATCACGGACTTCATGGCGCTGACGCCGGTGAAGAAGATCTCTGAGTTCGACCACGATCTGTGCGTCTCGTGCGGCAACTGCACCCGCTGCCCGTACCAGGCCATTGCACTCGACGACAAATGGCTGCCGCACTCTGATCCGGCCAAGTGCGTCGGGTGTTCCATCTGCGCCAAGAAGTGCTTTGTTGGGGCCATCCGGATGCGCGAGCGCACGCCGCACGAGTTGGAGGTTCTGGTCGAACACTGAGCCGCGGCGGTAGCCTGAAGCGGGGGAGAATCCGAACGAGGGCCGTCGATGGGGTGCGGGCGGGCTCGCCTGCTCGGAAAGGAACAGCCATGACCATCCGATTCGAGAACGGGATTGTCATGACCCTGGGCGCGAACAACCGTGTCCTGTGGGATGCCACGGTCGTCAGCGATGGGGAGAAGGTGGCCGCGATCGGCGCGGCGGGGAAGATGAAGGAGCGCTTTCCGAAGGCTGAGGTCGTCGACTGCGCGGGGAAGATCATCCTCCCCGGATTCCTTTGTTCCCATCATCACTTCTACTCCACCATGGCCCGCGGCATGGCGCCGCCCGGCGAGCCGGCATCCAACTTCGTTGAGATCCTCGAGCGGTTGTGGTGGAAGCTGGACAAGGCGCTCCTGGAAGAGGACATCACCCTTTCGGCGCAGATCCCGCTGGCTGAATGCATCCGCAACGGCACGACGACGATCATCGACCACCATGCGTCGCCGGCCTTCCGCGATGGGTCGCTGGACCTGATCGAGAAGGCGGTGCGGGGCGCCGGCCTGCGGGCTTCGCTGTGCTACGAGGTGTCCGACCGCAACCAGCCTGGCGGCGGGATTGCCGAGAACGAGCGCTTCATCAAGAAGACCGGTAAGGGCGACGGGCAGATCGCGGCCATGATGGGCCTGCACGCCTCATTCACCCTGTCGGATGCCACACTGGAGAAGACCGTCGGGATCGCCCGCGATGCGGGCGTGGGCTGTCACATCCACGTGGCCGAGGACGCCGCGGATCGGACCGACTCGCTGGCCAAGTACAAGACCCCGACGGTCGCGCGGCTGCACAAGATGGGCGTGAGCGGCGAGAAGTCGCTCTTCGTGCACTGCGTCCACATCGACGAAGCCGAGATGGATACCATCGCTGCCACGAAGACCTGTGTCGCCCACAACCCCGAGTCGAACATGAACAACGCCGTCGGGGTGACGAAGGTGCTGGCCATGCTGAAGAAGGGCATCCTCGTTGGGCTGGGGACCGACGGGATGGGCTCGGACATGCTGGCCCAGATGCGCTGCGCCTACCTGCTGCAGCGCCTCGACCAGCGCGATCCGCGCGTGGCGTTCGTCGAGGCGCCGACGATGCTGCTGCAGAACAATGCCGAAATCTGCAGGCGGCAGTTTGGCATCCGCCTGGGGGAGATTGCAGAAGGTGGCCCGGCCGATCTGGCGATCCTGGATTACCAACCTCCCACGCCGCTGGATGAGAACGACTTCCTCGGGCACTTGATCTTCGGGCTAGTGGACGCCACGGTGGATACGACCGTCTGCCGGGGGAAGATCGTGATGAAGGGAAAGGAGATTCTCTCGGTGGACGAGGAGCGCATCGCCGCCCGCTCGCGCGAGCTGGCGCCGAAGGTGTGGCGGAGGCTCTAGGCCATCGGGAGGAGGGATGCCAGCCTGTTGCTTGTGGACCGATGAGGCACGCACAACCGGGCATCTTCATCAAAGGAAACGATATTGTGGCTGATCCATCTTCCCATCCTCCCGACGCGGCCCGGCCGGCGCGCGCCAAGCAGCCGAACTCCCTCCATTGCTTCGTGTGCGGCTTGGAGAACCCGGCTGGCCTGCACCTGGCCTTCTACGATCAGCCCGATGGCTCGGTCATCAGCGACATCACGGTGCCGGACCGCTACCAGGGCTACCCGGGCGTGGTCCACGGCGGGATCCTCGCCTCGATGCTGGATGAGGTGGCTAGCCGGGCGGCGATGCAGGGTGACACAACACGGCTCATGATGACCGCCAAGCTTGAGGTCCGCTACCGCAAGCCGGTCCCGATTGGGCAGCCCCTGCACCTCGTCGGGCGGCTCGGGAAACGCCGCGGGCGCTTGACGATCGTGTACGGCGAAGTCCGTTTGCCGGACGGCAGCCTGGGAACGGAGGCGGAGGCGCTGCTCTCGGACATCCCCGCCGACTACAGCGGGGCGGCGGAGTTCGAGCAAGTGGGATGGCGCGTTTACCCGGATGAAGGATGAGGGAGGTCCCATGACGCCTCCTGAGTACGTGCGTCCGACGACGATCCCTGAAGCGTTGAACGCGTTGCGCGGCGGCGTGGCGCTTGCCGGAGGTACGGCAGTTGCGCGCCGGGCGCGCGAGGCGGCCAGACTGGTCGACCTGCAGGCGCTGGGGATCGATCAGCTCCAAGTGGAAGGCGATCACGTCCGCTTGGGTGCCATGCTTCGCCTGCAGCAGATGGTCGAGGCCGAGCTGCCTGCTGCATTGGACGAAGCGTGCCGGCGGGAGGCAGGGGTCAACCTCCGGAACATGGCCAGCCTTGGCGGGACCTTGCTGACGTGTTCGGGACGGTCTCCCCTGGCGACCGCGCTGCTCGGGCTGCACGCGCAGGTCCGGATGGAACCGGGCCCACAGCAGTGGTCATTTGACGAGCTACTTGCGCGCCGCGGGTCGCTCCCCGGAGGGCTACTGATCACGAGCGTGGTGTTTCAGGTCCCATTGGCAATGGCTCAGTCGGCTGTTGCGCGGTCGCCGGCTGACCGGCCGATCGTGTGCGCGGTCGTGGCCCGGCTGGCGGGGCGCGCTCCGTCCTTTGGGGTGGCGCTCGGCGGATTCGGGCCGCGACCGATCGTGATCCCGGAGGCCGAGCTGGCCCTGGCCGCGGGAGACGTGCCCAGTGCAGCCGAAGCGGCTCGTACCGCTTGTGCTACCGCGCTGGATGCCTGGGCGTCTGCGGAATACCGGGCCGAGGTGGCAGCCACGTTCATCCACCGACTGGCCGGGGAGGTGGGCGTCTGATGCGCACCTCCTTCATGCTCAACAGTCGTCGGGTCGAGCTGGACGTCGCCACGGACGCCACGTTGCTCGACGTGCTGCGCGATTCGCTTGGGCTCTTTGGCGCCAAACACGGCTGCGAGAGCGGCGAATGCGGCGCGTGCACCGTTCTGTTGGATGGCCGACCGGTCAGCGCGTGCGTCCTGCTGGCGGTCCAGGCCGGCGGGCACTCACTCACCACA
>JAPLGR010000369.1 GCA_026390045.1 Chloroflexota bacterium
ATCTGGGATCCGGCGGAGAAGGTCGGCGAAGCCGAGCACAAGCGGGCGGTGATCGAGGTTGACCGCTTCCTGCGACGGGTTGAGGCGAAGGCGGGCGGTTCGCCTGGTGCGCCCGCCGTGGAGACCGGCTGACTCGCTTCAACCTGTGCCATCCCAGCCCGCTTTGACGGAATCCGGCGGGCATGGTAAGATCTCCCCTGGCTCCCGCCGCACTCCGGCGGGAGACTTCTGCCCCACGGGGCACATCTCACACGCTTCCAGACTGGGCGGGGCGTGCCGGTTGGCCAACCGGTTCCCGCCCGGGATGAAGGGAGCGGAGGGCTAACGCGAAGGAGGTTCGTTCACTATGGCCGTTATCAGCATGAAGGCGCTTCTCGAAACCGGGGTGCACTTTGGGCACCGCACCCGCAAGTGGAATCCCCGGATGAAGCCCTACATCTTCACCGAACGCAACGGAATCCACATCATCGACCTGCAGCAGACGCTGAACGCTCTGGAGACGGCCTACGCGCTGATCCGCGAGACGGTCGCCGCCGGCGGGACGCTGCTATTCGTTGGGACCAAGCGTCAGGCGCAGGAGACCATTCAGACCGAGGCCGAACGCTGCGGAATGGCCTACGTCAATGCCCGCTGGCTGGGCGGGACGCTCACCAACTGGCGGACGATCCGCAGCCGCATCGATGAACTGGCCGAGCTCGAGCGCCGGCGCGACACCGGCGATCTGGAGCGCCTGACCAAGAAGGAAGCGATGATGATCGGGCGCGAGATCGAGCGCCTGCAGGACCGCCTGGGCGGCATCCGCGAGATGCGGGCATTGCCCAAGCTGCTCTTCGTCGTCGACGTGCGGCGCGAGGAGGCGGCAGTCCACGAGGCCAACGTCCTGCGCCTTCCGGTCATCGCGCTCGTTGACACCAACTGCGATCCGGGTGGGATCGACTACGTGATCCCGTCGAACGATGACGCTATCCGCGCCATCAAGCTGCTGGCGGCCAAGATCGCCGACGCTGTCCTCGAGGGCAAGGCGCTGCGCAAGGATGAGGGGGTGGAGGAGGCCGAGGAGGCTGCAGGTGCTCGCGCCGAGCGCAAGCGCGTCGTGCCTGAGGCGGTCGTGGAAGACGCCGAGCTGCTCGGCGCGGCTACGTTGGCCAAGCTGCAGAGTGGAGCTTACGACGAGGAACAGAAGGCGTCCGCCGCGCCTGCCGCGCCAGCGACACCAGCCGCGCCTGCCGCGCCTGCCACGCCTGCGACACCAGCCGCGCCTGCCGGCGAGGAGGCGGGCAGCTAGCCCGCTCCGGATGCCCACCATGGCAATCAGCGCTGCACAGATCAAGGAACTCAGGGACGCAACCGGCGCCGGAGTGCTCGACTGCCGCAAGGCGCTGGAAAGCGCCGGCGGGGACATGCAGAAGGCGGCTGCCGCTCTGCGTGAGAAGGGCTTGGCGACCGCGGCCAAGCGCGCCGACCGGGCGACGCTCAACGGGGTCATCGATATCTACTCGCACGGAGACGGGCGGGTTGCGGTCATGGTCGAGCTCAACTGCGAGACCGATTTTGTCGCGCGGACCAAGGAATTTCGGACCTTCGCCCACGAGCTTTCGCTGCAGGTGGCGGCGGGCTCGCCACGCTTCATCCGGCCGGAGGATGTCCCGGCCGAGGTTCTGGACGGCGAGCGAGAGAAAGCGCGAGCGCTCGCCATCGAGGAGGGCAAGCCTGAGAAGGTGATGGATCGGATCATCGAAGGTCGGTTGGAGAAGTTCTACGACGAGCACTGCCTCCTCCGACAGGTGTACATCCGTGATGACGCCAAGAAGGTCGGTGATCTGCTGCAGGAGACCATCGCCTCCACGGGGGAGAACATCGTCATTCGACGATTCGCCCGCTGGGCTGTGGGCGAGGAGATCGGATAGACTGGTCGGGCCAACCCAGGGTTGGCCCGATTTGCATCTGCCACCGGGCTGAGGCACCCCTGACTGAACCTGTCTACAAGCGGATCC
>JAPLGR010000306.1 GCA_026390045.1 Chloroflexota bacterium
GCTCATCTTGACAACGACCGGGACATCGTCCTGGCCGACATCCCGGGCCTGCTGGAAGGAGCGCACCTGGGGGTCGGCCTGGGATCGACGTTCCTGCGCCACATCCAGCGCACGCGCGCCCTCATTCACCTGGTGGACGGCCTCTCCGAGGACCCGATAGCGGATTTCTCGCAAGTCAACACCGAGCTGGCGCTGTTCGACCCGCGGCTCAAGACACGTCCCCAGGTTGTGGCCATCAACAAGGTTGATCAGCCGCAGGTGATCGCTCGCCTCGGTGAGCTCGAGGAGCGATTCCGGAAACTGGGGGTTCGCCCGATGCGGATCTCTGCGCTGGCGCGGACAGGGACGCGAGACCTGCTGCGTGCCGGCGTGCAGGCAATGCTGCAGGCAGCCCCCGAGCCGGAGGCGGATCAGGTGCCTGTCTACCGGCCGGACGAGCGGGCGGAATCGTTCTCCGTCGAGAGCGAGGGCGGTCGGGCCTGGCGCGTGTCTGGCAAGGCGCTCGAGCGTGCTGCGGCCATGACGTACTGGGAGTACGATGAAGCCGTGCGCCGCTTCCAGCGGATCATGGCGCGCGTGGGTGTGGATGAGGCGCTGCGGCAGGCAGGCGCCCAGCCGGGCGATGCGGTCCGCATCGGGGAGCACGAGCTGGAATGGCAGGATTGATCGGCGTTTTTGGAGGAACCTTCGACCCGCCCCATCTGGGGCACTTGATCCTTGCAGAGTCGGGGAGACAGGCGCTCGGACTGGACAAGGTGCAGTGGGTCGTGACCGCGCAGCCGCCGCACAAGCCCAACGAGAATCGGACACCGGTTGAGCTCCGCCTCGAGATGGTCGCGGCGGCCATCCAGGGGAACGAAGCCTTCGAGATCTCACGAGTTGATGTCGATCGGCCTCCCCCTCACTACGCCGTGGACACGCTTCGCTTGCTGGCGGCCGCTCGGCCCGACGCCAGCTTCGCGTACCTGTTGGGAGAGGACTCGCTGCGGGATCTGCCTGTCTGGCACAGGCCTCAGCAGCTTGTGCAGGCCTGCGATGTGTTCGGCGTCATGGAGCGCAGCGGGGCCGAGCCGGATCTGGCAGACCTGGAGAAGGTCCTTCCCGGGCTGTCTGCCCGAGTGCGCTTCTTCCGCGCTCCGATCATCGATATCGCCTCGCGCGATCTCAGGCGCCGCGTGCTGGCTGGCGAGTCGATCCGCTACCTGGTCCCCGAGGGCGTTGAGCAGATCATCCGCCGCGACGGGCTCTATCGCTGAGGTCCTGCCAGCCGCTCCGGGGGTTTCCTCCGATCTTTAACCTGGCCAACTCCACGGCTGTGCGGTTGACGCAGAGCGTGGTCCCCTCAAATGTCAGGTCGTCTGGAATTCCAGACGGATCGTCTGAATCTGGTGCGGACCAATCGGGAACTCCGCGCCTGTAGGATCGCTCATTGCCAGTTGGCGGACGAGTGTCTCATCCAATCGAACGAGTGCGGCGCGATGCAAGGGAAGGTGGGTGCTGAGGCTTGCCGTCGCTGCCTGCTGAGACAGGTTGACCACGCGAACGATCACGCCACGACCGTCCTCAGCCGCCTTCACTGCGGACAGCCTCAATGCGGCGGGTTCGACCTGCAGCAGTGCGACGCTCGAAGGCAAACGGCCGGCGTGGACTGGTGTGACCTCGGCGCGTAGCCCCGATTGGAAGGTGTCGGCCAGCGGAAGCGCGGCCGTCAGTTCGCCGGAGAAGGGGATCAGGCTCAACTCAAAGTGTTGTGGTCCGCACTCCTGGCCGCCGGGCGTCTCCACCTGCGGGCCGGCGCCGCCCCTGCGCGTTGCCATATCATCGCGCGACAGCCACCCGAAGCAGCGAAGCAACGTAACCGCGACCTCGCCCTCCGGGGTCACGCAGCCTTCTCGAAGCCCGCGGGCAGCAACCATCAGCCCATTCGATCGGTGGCTTGACACGAAATCGCGCATCGGCATCTCGGGTGCCGGCTGCTCGATCCAATACGGGCCCCCTACAGACGGCGCCGTTGGGCGCTCGAGCAGTTGGTAGGCCGCGTCCCACAGTCCGGCGGCCGTCGGTGCGCCGGTCGGGAAGAGAACTTGAAGTCTGTGGTCCTGTGCCTGGTTGTCCAGCTCGATGTCCAGATCGAGGCGTGGAACGCCGGGCGAGAGATGGGCGCGAACGGTGATGGGCAGCGCGATCGGTCCGCCGACGCGGGACTTGCGATCATCGCTCAGACGGTGGGGAAGGTGGTACTCCAGTCGGATGACGAGCGTATCGCCTGTTGCCTCACGCAGCCGCTCCACACGCGGCTCGATGGCCGGCGCCTCGATCGACCGGTCGTTCTCGAGCGGGCAGTGCGTGTACGAGTCGCCGCGTTCCCCTCGATCTGAGAAACGCATCAGCCGGGCATAGGTTCTCCCACTGCGCTTGTCCGTCATGCAGAGCATCCCGTCCGGTTCGGCGACCACGATCAGGTCGTCATTCTCGATGCGCCGCTCCGCATCCCGATCCAACTGGGCTTGGGCGGCCGGGATGGAGCGGAGCCAGAAGGTGCGGTGTCCGTGGGCGGGGATCTGCGGAGGTGCGCAGACGATCCGTGCCCGACTTGCCAATCGAACCAGAAGCCGGAACGGAGTGTCGCGGTGAGCAGCCAGCAGGTCGGGCAGCAGGGTCTCACCCGCCTTCAGGGCAGCTGCGTTCG
>JAPLGR010000293.1 GCA_026390045.1 Chloroflexota bacterium
AGTCTGTCAAGCATCGTGTTCAACGCCGTTGTGAGCCGCGCCAAGTCTGAGTCATCCCTGAAAACCATAGGAACCCGGGCGTCCACCGGGTCCACTTCGATCCGATCGACCGCGCGCGTCAGGTCTGAGAGGGGCCGAAGTGCTCGGCGCAGGACCACGTAGTTGAGCAGCAGGCTGACAGCCACTCCCAGGGCAGCGAACCCCAGCATGAGGCCGAGCGTCGACCTTTCCGCGAGCTGCCTGGTGAGGATTGTCCCCACCACAGCGCCGAGGAGCACCACCAAGGCATTCGCCGCGAGGATCCGGACAAGCAACGGCGGCCGCGTGATACGAGGCCGGGGCGAATCAGACATTGCGCCACGCTCGCGCCCGCAAGGGCCGCCTCACGCAACGCTCTGGGCTAGCAAGGGCAAGCAGGGCTATACCGTGTTGCGCGCGGGCGGAGAGCCAGATGACATCCAAACAAGCACCGACAGCCATTCGCGATCCATGAGACATGGCTTGCGTCTCCCCCATCATGGCCGCACGATCTCGTAGATCAGGAGCCGCGGCTTCTGGAAGACAAGTTCGATGCCGTCGCCGAGGTGCTCATCCAGCGCGTCCGGATACCGTCCGAAGCGTTCCGTGATCAGGATGTAGCGGGCATCATAGGACTCGGCAAGACTACGAACGCTGTCGACGTCCTGGCCCGCCGGAAGCGACATCCCCGGCTGGCCGCTGGAATAGTTCAGGCTGTGCGCCTGCGTGGCGATGACGGGTTCGCCAGGCTCCGTGTTTTCCTTGAGCCATGTCGCAGCCTCCGCAAACGTCGCCGCGTTTTCCGCGCTGTCCTCGATCGCTGGCGGCCACGCCAGTGCAGCCTGAGCGATGATCAGGACAGCTGTCGCGGCGCACAGGCCGAAGGCCGCCGATCGCCTGCGCTCGGCGATCTGTGAGAGCACGAGCGCCGCCCCAACCGCCAGCCACGGCAACATCGCTCCTGCCGAGTGGTAGAAGAGACCCGCCAACGTCGGCACGCTGAACACCAATGCGCTCGATAGCATCAGCACTACCGCGTAGGCCAGACCGAGCGTCAGCATCACGCGCTGCTTCCGCAACAGGCCTAGCCAACCGAAGATCCCATACGGAAAGGCTATCAGCAGCCACACACCCAGGTTGTGCCACAGCGCCTGGAATCGAAGCCCCACCACGAACTTGATTCCCCGTGAGAACAGAGAGGCGAGTGTGGACGGATCATTCCAGTTGAACATCTGCGCGTAGTCCTGAAGCGCCGCAACCGTCATCGGCGGGACAGGCTGGAGGGCGCCAAAGACGTGTAGATTGCGCAGCCACCAGGATCCCATCGGCACCGCACAACCGATCCCAAGGAGCACAAGGAGCGCGAAGGACCGCCGCGAGGACCTGAGGTTCAGCAGGATGAACGCGCCGACCAGCAGTGGTATCAGCATGCCGTCCGATCGAGCCAGGTAAGCCAGGCCGCCCAACAGACCAGCGAGCAGGCTGAGCCATCCCGACCGACGTTCAATCGCCAACGCGCCGGTGAGCAGGGCGCTCGCGCCCAGCACAGCGAACGGCGCGGCACTGTCGGTGCTGGCTGCCTGGTAGACAGGCAGGGCACCCGCCAGCAGCATCAACGCCGCTCCCAATGCGATCCTTCGATCGTCTGGCTTCATCAGGCGCCCGAGGAAGTACGTCAGCGGTACAAGCAGCGCTCCGCACAGAGTCCCGGGCAACTGTGCAACAAGCAGCGAATCGCCGAAGGCCTTGATCGCGGGCGCCATCAGGAACGTCGCTATCGGCATCCAGTACTCATGACTTGCGTGGGTCACACCGGGAAACGGGAACTGGTACGACCACAGCACGTCTGAAACGAGGCCGCGCCCCGCAGCCAGATGACGCGCTGTCTGGACGTAGAAGGCAGGATCATCGAGCGGCGGGAACTCCAGGCGCGTCGCAAACGCCAGCCGGATCGCCCAGCCGGCAACCAGCAACCCAAGTGCGATCCAAGTATCCAGCCCGCGTCTCACCGTCGGAGCGCCTCTCTCACAGCGCGTTCAATCGCGCGCACAGTCTGGATGCACATCTGCCCGATCAGCGAGCACGCTGCAAGACAACAGCCGTGGCATCCGCATACGCCTCAGCCCAGCCGTCATCCTCGCGCAGCGCGACCGCCAGGCGTGAGTCTGGCGGCATGATCACCCAATCCACGTCATACCGCGCGAGCACCTGCTCCCACCCCTCTGCGAGTGTGATCACGGCCTCGTACTCGCGAGTGAGCGCCTCGCCGTAGAAATCCGTCTGCCCATCGATGAACACCGTCGTCTCAGGCCAGGCGCGGAACAGCAGGTAGCCTCCCCACGGGAAATAGTTGAAGACGCGATCCCCCGGAGGATTGGCGATGGCCCAGTCCATCGCCTGCACAGGAAACACGCGCGACGAGAACGAATTGCCGCCTGGTACTGGCGTGAGGCGGACGCCAAGAGTCATGAGCACTCCAACGGCCAGGACACAGACTGCCGGCCACCAACCGCCTCGGAAGCCCGCTGCCAGCGTCTGCAGTCTCGATTCCCGCCTCATCCATGCTTCGCCGGCCATGGTCCCGGGCAATGCTCCGGCTAGAGCCTCGGCCAAGATAGGCGCAACGATCACAGCGTAGACGGCGACATGACGAACGCTATAGAGGCCCAGGCCAGTCCAGCCAAGCAGCAGGAGGAGTGAGCGCACATTCAGCGGACGCCGAGCGGAGGCCATGATCCATGGCGAAATGAGGATCATCAGCAGGAAAGGCCACGTGCTCACATCGTGGAAGTTGGGCGAGAGGTACTCTGCCGTGTGACCGACAAGGTACGCGTTCCCCACGTAGCCGACCGATGTGGCCCAAAGCTGAATCCCAACCGGATTCACCAGCGTCGCGGCCAGCGAGAGGATCACAACCAAGGCGAGCTGGCGGCCATGTCGGGGACGCGACTCGCCGGGAGATGTCCGCCACATGCGCCACGCCCAGCCCGCCGCGTAGGCAAGCCAGATGACAAAACCGAAAACGAATGCTCCGTGCAGATTGGCCCAACCGAGCATGATCAAGGGCTGGCGCCACCACGCGATTCGCTCACCGCGCGCAATCTTCTCCAGCCCGTCCGTCCAGGCCACCACCAGCAGCAGCGTGAACAAGTGCGGCCTTGCCAGCCAGTGCAGGCTGGAGGCCGAGACGGCCAAGAGTGCCAACCCGAGCGCCACAAGGCCGAGCCCGCTGCGCCGGACGGCCGCGCGGTAGGTCAACCAGAAGGTCAGTGCGAGCACGATGGCCGACAGCAGGACGACACCGTCCAGCCCAAGGACACGATACGCCGACGCGAAGACGACCTCTGACAGCCATTCGTGAGGCGTCAGGTCCTCGCCGGACATCGTATGGGAAAAGAGATCCGCGGTTGGAATCCGGCCTGTCTGCAGGATGTATTGGCCCACGGTCAGGTGGCGGCCCAGGTCGCCGTCCAGATTCAGCAGGCGCGGGCCCAACATCACCACCAGCAGGAAGACAGCAATGAACAGCACGTCTTCCAGGCGAGGCATCAGCAGGGCCTGCGCCCCTCCCCGCTTGATGCCGGCTGTCACCTGACCCTCACCCGTAGAGCGCATCTCACAAAGCCTTTCGCATGGGCCTCGGCACCACTGAACGTACAGGGGCCTCATCAGTCGCTGCTCTCCATGTGGATTCTAAGCTACCCGGGAGGATTCGCCACCTCACCGATGCCAGGCCCCGCTCCGAGCAATCGGCGATATAATCTGGGCCTGCCTCAACTGCTGGGAGACCAGGTTCCGTACCGAGGAGGCCCCTCTTGCCGAATGTCGCTATCGTGACTGACAGCGTTGTCAGCATACCCGAGCACCTTCTTGCCTCGCTGAAGATCAACTGCGTCGCCTACTACATCCACCGCGGGCAAGAAGTGCTGCGCGACCTGCGCACCATCCAGCGCGATGAGTTCTTCCGCTGGCTTCCGACGGCCAAGGAACTCCCCACGACCGCCAGCCCCGGGCCGGGCGACTACCTGCAGGTGTACGAGCAGCTCGCCCAGGAGGGGGTGCGGGAGATTGCCAGCATCCACATGACCTCCTCCGGGAGCGGCGCCTACCAGGCGGCAAAGAACGCCCAGTCGATGGCGGCTGAGCAGATGCCGGAAGTCCAGATCGAGGTGATCGACACGCGCAACGTGTCGATGTGCCACGGCTGGATGGCCATTGAAGCGGCACGAGCGGCACTGACCGGCGTCTCGCTGGCCGAGGTAGTGGCCGTGGTGCGCCGGATGATCCCAACCACGCACATGATCCAGACGGCGGATACACTCAAGTACCTCTACATGGGCGGGCGGATTGGCGCTGCCAAGCGCCTGGTCGGAGCGCTGCTCGACATCAAGCCTCTCATCGGAATGCAGGACGGCATCATCGTCCCGCTCGGCATGGCGCGCAGTCGCGCCAGGGCGTACCAGGCGATTGCCGACTTGGTCGAGAAGGCAGTCGGCGCATCCGGCAAGATCAAGATCGCCTATGTCCACGCTGCAGCCGCCGAAGAGGCCGATCGGCTGAAAAGCATGATCGAGTCGCGAGTGCGGGCCGTTGAGTCGCTTGTCGCAGAGCTCTCCCCGGCTCTCGGCGTTCACTCAGGCCCCGGCACAGCTGGCGTGTGCTTCTTCCCGGTCACCGAGTAGAGACACTCAACCCTCCCGGACGCTAATACGCCGGCCGGCAGGAGGCCGGCCGGTTGATTCTCCAGTCACAAGTCGAGGGGCTCGGAATCCACGACGCCCGGCCATAGGGTACGGCGCCAGTCAGCCCGCTGTGGCAAGGTCCTTGCATGTAGGCGGCTGCGGCCGCGCCCCGGCGCCGGCCGACTTCCGCTTTCCGGACACTGGCTCTCCTTCGATGGCATCACGATCGCTCGCCGCTACCCGCCCTTCCAGCCCCCACCCCGAGGCTCACCCGGGCCGCCGCCGGCCCCTCCGGCCGCTTCTGGCGGTGGCGGCCGTCGGCGCCCTGCTCCTGGCGGTCCCGCTGGCGGCCTCAGGAGCCTTCTACGGCTCTTTTGCTCTATCAGATGGGATTGCACCTGGGGTAACCGTCGCCGGCCTGTCTGTAGGCGGCCTGACGGTTGACCAGACAGCCGCCGCCCTGGACGACCTGTGGAACCGGCAACTCAGGCTTGAGGTCGTCGATCCGCCCACCGGCCGGGCCTGGACGATCATGCCGGCCGAGCTTGGCCTGTCGGTCGACGCGCGGCAGACCGCCGAGAGCGCGTACTCCGTCGGCAGGGAGCAACAGCTGATCGAGGCCGTCCAGAAGGCGGCGACCAGCCTCCAGCAGGGCATCGATGTCGACCCAGTGGTCAACGTGGATCTCGCCGCTGCCCGAAGGAGCCTCGAGGCGATGGCGCCGACTGTGGGGACACCTCCTCAGGACGCAAGCATGGAGATCATCGACGGTTCCCTTCGCATCCACCCCGGGCTTGACGGGCGGATGCTGGACATCGACGCTACGCTTGAGTTGATGGCCGCGGATCCCGCCGCGCTGCTGCTGCGCTACGGCTTCGTCCCGCTGATCTTCATCCCACAGCCCCCTGCCATCGCCGATGTGCAAGCGGCCGCCGATCAGGCAGAGCGCCTGCTGGCTGCGCCTGCGCAGCTCGTAGCTTACGATCCCGTGACCGACGAGACGCTGACCTGGTCTCCAGACCGCGCCACGATCGGAGGATGGATCCGAGTCGCGGAAGGCGGCACGCCGGAATCGATCAAGCTGGATCCCGCGCGGATCTCGGCCTCGATCGACGAATGGGCGACGTCGCTAGGTGCTGAGCGTCACATTGATGTGGCTGCGGCCGCAGCTGCACTTCAGGGAACGATGCTCGGCTCTCCGGCGCGGACGATTGTCATCACCTACCGTCCGACGATCTATGTTGCGCAGGGCGGGGAGTCGCTGGCTGCCATCGGATTCCGCCATGGGCTGCCAACGTGGAAAATCCAGGAATACAACCCGAGCACGAGCCCGTATCTCGCGCTGCCGGCTGGCACGCAGATCACGCTGCCCCCGAAAGACGCGATGCTGCTCCTCCCGGTCGTGCCCGACAAGCGAATCGTGATTAGCATTTCCGAGCAGCACATGTGGACCTACGAGGACGGGGCGCTGCGCAGCGAGCACGTCATCAGCACCGGCATCGCGCGCTCGCCCACCCTCCCCGGGCTGTTCCAGGTGCTGTCGCACATCGAGGATGCGTACGCGTCGCGATGGGATCTGTGGATGCCACATTTCCTGGGCATCTACGATGCGCTGCCCGGATTCACCAACGGCATCCACGGGCTGCCTCTGCTGTCCAGCGGCGTCCGTCTGTGGGGGAATGTGCTCGGCCGCCCGGCATCGTATGGGTGCATCATCCTCGACCTGGACGCGGCCGAGGATGCATACACCTGGGCGGAGGACGGCGTGGTGGTCGAGATCCGCCGCTAGGCCGGGCGCGATGCGCCCGCCTCCGCCGGCCGGCTGAATCCCTTTCCGCCTCCGTACCTACTCGTAGACTTTCTCTGCCTCGAGGTCCCCGTCTGGCGCATCCTCCTCAACGTTTCGCCCAGCCGGCGCTGCGCCCAGCTCCTTGTAGTACTCGTGCTGGATCACGAGGTCCATGATCTCATTCGTCCCCGTCCAGATCAACGCCAAGCGCGCATCTCGCAGGAGACGCTCGATCGGGTAGACACTCGTGTACCCGATGCCGCCCATGATCTGCATCGCATGGTTGACGATCGTCCAGGCGGCTTCCGTGCCGACCTTCTTGGCTTCCGAAACCAGCCGCCTGACGCGGCCGGGCTGATCACCCCGGTCGATCGCGACCGCAGCGGCGTGCACCAGACTGGAGGCAGAATCAAGCAACGTGATACTCTCCGCCACCTTGAAGTTCACCCCCTCGAAGTTCCGGATCTTCTGGCCGAAGGCCTTGCGGCGATCACTGTACCGCGCAGCCACCTCCAGCGCGGCCCGGGCCATGCCCAGAGCTCCGGCCGCGCTGGTCATCCGCTCCGGGATCATCATCTGATAGAAAATTTCGGCCGCGCCATTCTCCTTGCCCACCAGGTTCTCTGGCGGCACTCGCGCATCGCGGAAGGTCACGCGCCCCGTCCCGCCGCCGCGCGTCCCTAGCAGCCCGTAGACATGCTGCACCTCAACGCCCGCCCCGCGTTCGACCACGAACATGCTGATCGACGCATGAGGATCTCCGGCGGGACGTGTGCGCGCGTACACCAGGAAGTAGTCGGCGCCCTCCGCGCCGACGATGAAGCGCTTCTGCCCCTGCAGGTAGTACGCGTCGCCGCGGCGCTCGGCCAGCGTCGTCGTCCCGAAGAAGTCCGATCCGCCGCGAGGCTCGGTCAACGCCTCCGCAACCGTCAGCTTGCCCTCCAACACAGGGCGCAGCCAGCGCTGCTGCTGCTCGGGCGAGCCGAATCGCGCCAGCGCTTCACCCACGATACTGGGCAGGCTGTAGAGGCAGGCCAGGGATGTTCCCAGGACACCGACCTCTTCCAGCGCGACGATCTCCTCCTGCCATCCAAGGCCTCTGCCCCCAACGGCTGGGGCAAACCGCAACCCAAGCAGCTGCCGCGCGGCGGCCTTCTCAAGGAAGACGCGCGGGTAGGTCACGCGGCCGGCATCCATGTCCAGGATCAGCTGACGAGGGACGTCCTCGTGGACGAAGCGGCGTGCCTCATCTCGCAGCGCGCGTTGGTCCGCAGTCAGCAGTGCCTCGATCATGCCTCACCTCCCCAGTGGCTCCGGTTCGGCGGCTCCACCCCGGGGAGATGCCCCGCCTGGCCGATTGCGCCCAGGGGAGAGAATCACCTCGCCGATCCCCCGCGTGGATCCTGCCGACGATCATCCTCTGAAGTGTGCGGGTCGAGTATAGGGCCGTTGCGGACGCAGGGGCAACCACGCTCGGCCGAGATCGCACGGAGGCGACCACTCGCGACCCAAGCGCCAATCGTCCATGCGGGCCCGGGCGTGCCGGCGTCGCCGGGATCGCTTCGAAGCGCGACCAGTCACCCGGATCGTCGACCGCTCAACGAAGTGTCAGTCAACTAAGAGAGCCTGCCCGAGTCAAGCCAGCGGACAACGCCGAGGTACGAGCGAATCTGACGCGTGGGAGGCTTGTAGCACGGACCGGCAATCCCGGCATGAGTCATCGCGCAAGCGCGCCATGACTGTCAGCCCCGGGATCAGCAGTCGCCGTCGACATCGACCGAAGCTGAACCGTCGAAATGGTAACCCGCGAACTCAAACTCCAACGTCCGATTGCTGCCCGGCCCGACATCCTTGTTCGTGTGCACCGAGAAGCTGGGGCCATGCTCCCAGCCTCTCCAGATCTCGCCCATCAGCCGCACGGACCTCAGCGTCTCATCATGGCTGCTCCATGTGATCCCCACGGAGGACACGTGAAGTGTCAGATCGCCGGTGTTGCGGATCTCGACCGAGACCGTGTCTCCATGGATGTCAACACCGCCCGTATCCCACTCGCACTTCTTCGGGGTTGGCGTGGGAGGAGGGGCCGTGTTCGTCGGAGGAACCGGCGAGGCAGTCTCGGTCGGGGACGGCGGAGGTGAGGTCAGCGTCGGCGACGGTGGAGGTGAAGTCAGCATTGGCGACGGCGGAGGCGACGTCACCGTCGGACTGGGCGACGTCGGCGATGGCGGTGGTGAGGTCAATGTCGCGTCTGGAGAGGTGGCGGTCGGTCCGTGGGTCGCTGCCGGCGTGGCTGAGGGCACAATCGTGCGTGATGGCGTAATCAGTGTCGGCAGGGCAGTCGTGGCAGTCGGCCCGCTTGTGGGGAAGATGACCACGGCCGGAAGGCTGTCGGTCGGTTCCCTCCCAGCATCAACCGGCGGCGTGTCGGCTCCGGGAGTCAGGCTTGCCTGGAGGGTCTGCACCACCGCTGCGTAGACCGAGGTTTCCAGCGCACCTGGAGGCGACTCGGTGCCCGCCGCCGGAGCATTGGCGGTGAGGACCACGTCGACCGTCGACTGAATGTCGGACAGGCTCATGGCAGGGGCTGCGCTGGCCGGTGCGAACAGCTCGGGAGAGATGATCCCAACGGCACCTGCGGACAAGGCGCAGGCCAGCAGGAGCAAGAGGGTCGCAAGGATCGCGGGGCGTTTGTCTGGCTTGCGGCCCGCCGGAGGCGCTACATTCTGGTACCGCCGGTAGAGCTCCGCCGTTCGATCCAATCCGACCGTGCGGGCGCCGGCATTTCGTAGCTTCGGGTCGAGGACAGCCTTTAATTCGGTCTGGAAGGCCTGGTTGAGATCCTTGACCGACGCGAAGCGGAGAGCGGGGTCTTTCGCCAGTGCCTTGATCAGCACCAGCTCCACACCTTCGGGGAGGCTCGGGCTCACGGAGCGGGGTCGCGGCAGAGGCACGCTGACGTGCTTCATGGCGACCGCCATTGGGGTCTCTCCATCGAAAGGAAGCTGCCCGGTCGTGATCTGGTAGAGCATGATGGCGAACGAGTACTGGTCCGAACGCGCGTCAAGCGGCTCGCCGCGGCATTGCTCGGGAGACATGTATGCGGGCGTCCCGATCAAGGCCGAGCCGGTCAGGTTCTGTGACGCGTCCTGGGGCCGGGCGAAGCCGAAGTCGGAGAGGATCGCATTCCCTTGCTGGTCAAGCAGGACATTGGAGGGCTTGACGTCGCGATGGATGACCCCGTCTTCGTGGGCGCAGGTGAGGGCAGAGGCAATCTGATCGATGATCCGCCCGCCTTGCATCGGATCGAGCGGGCCTTCCTGAAGCCGCTCATGCAGCGTCCCGGTGGCGATGAAGGGCATGACGATGAAGGCCAGCCCTTCAGCTTCGCCGAAATCGAGAATCGGGATGATGTTGGGGTGCTGCAGCCTGCGAAGCAGCCTGATCTCCCGCTCAAAGCGGGCCTTGAACTGAGGCTCATTCGCCAGGTAGGGGGAAATGACCTTGATCGCCACGGTGCGGTTCGTAGTGAGCTCGACCGCACGGAAGACGCTCGACATCCCACCCTGGCCGACCTGCTCCAGGATGTGGTAGCGGCCTATCGTTCGGCCGACCAGTCCAAGCACCTGCTGCCTCCCCCGCAGGGCTGCACTATACCCCACACGCCCGAGAATGCGTGGGGACCGCCCGCCCACAGAGACACCTACATCATAGCCAAGGAGCCCGGGGTTCCCTCCACTCCGGGCCTTGCGGTCTCCTCTCAACTGCATCTGCTGGCTGTTCTTGCGCGCGCGGATACCGGACCGCGCCTCCCCGGACCGGTACCGATCCTGCATCGATGGCGAAGCCTCGCAGACCGTCGCCTTCGATGGTTCCAGCTTCAGACGACGGACCGGGCTCCGAATCCCCTCGGCACTGGCTTTCAATCACCTTGCAGG
>JAPLGR010000529.1 GCA_026390045.1 Chloroflexota bacterium
ATTGAAGCGTGGTCGCCCATTCTTCATCTTCCGCCCAGCGCTCCAGCGCCGCCACGCCGGCCGCCGCACCTGCCGGATCATGACCCTGCGCCGCGAGCACTGCCTCAACGACATCGTGTCGGTGACCGTCGGCCAGCAACAGCGCGGATTGGCGACCAGAGATGAATGCCAGGCATTCTGCCTGCGCAGCCTCCGGAGCCTCAATCGGGAGGCCCTCGGCGGCCTGCCGAAGACCTCGTCTCAGGTCAAACCTCACGTTGCGCTCAACGAGGTTCTGCACCAATCCGATCGCCGCGCGACGCAACGCGAAGGGATCACGCGCCCCGGTCGGCTGCAGGCCGGCCGCGAAGAGCCCCATCAGGGAGTCAAGCCTGTCGGCCAGCCCCACCACCAGGCCTGGCAGGCTCGCAGCCGTGCGGTCGCCGGCGCGCCGGGGCAAGTAGTGCTCGAAGATCGCTTCGGCGACTGCTGCCGGCTCGCCATCGGCGCGTGCGTACTGCCGCCCCACCTCGCCCTGAAGTGAGGTCATCTCGACCACCATGTTGGTGGCCAGGTCGGCTTTCGAGAGGTGAGCGGCACGCGCGGCGGTGGCCGTGACGGCCGCGTCGAGGCCCAGGTGCTGCGCTAGGATGGCCGTCAACCGCTCCACACGACCCACCTTGTCGAGCACCGAACCGAGACGCTCCTGGAAGGTCATCGTCGCCAGGCGAGGCAGGAAGGCCTCGAGCCGCTGCCCGCGATCGCGGCGGACGAAATACGACGCGTCCGAGAATCGCGCGCGTAGCACGTGTTCGTTGCCGCGGGTCACCGAGTCGAGATGCTGGCTCCCACCGTTGCGGACGGCGATGAAGTGGGGCAGCAGCTTGCCATCCTTCTCCACCGGGAAGTAGCGCTGATGCTTGCGCATCACCGCCACCAGCACCTCGCGTGGCAGCTCCAGGAAGGTAGGATCGAAGTTTCCCAGAAGCGCCGTGGGTTGCTCCACGAGGTTGGCCACCTCGGCCAGCAGCTCATCCATCTCGGGTACTTCACCCCCTACCCTGACGGCAAGCTTCTCAATCTGACCGCGGATGCTCTGACGGCGCGCATCGGGATCCAGCGCGATCCCCGCGGTCTCCAGGATGCCGGTGTAGTTCTTCGCTGAACAAATCTCAGCTGTAGCCTCGGCTGCGAATCGCATGAGGCGCGTGTGATTGCCCGCGGACAACCCGGCATAGGTGAACGGCACGGTCGAATCGCCATGCACCGCAACCAGCCAGCGGATCGGGCGTGAGAAGACGGCGCCCGAGGCGTTCCAGCGCATGGACTTGTCAAAGCGCAGCGATGCGATCAGACTGGGTAGCGCCTCGCGCAACACTTCGCCGGCGGGTCTTCCCGGCTGGCGCACTTCGGCGACAACATATCGTCCGCCGTCCATCTCGCGCGCCTGGTGCGCATCCACCGGGACGCCTTTCCCCTTGGCGAAACCATTGGCGGCGGCCGTGGGCTTGCCCTGAGCTTCAAAGGCCCGGTCAGC
>JAPLGR010000668.1 GCA_026390045.1 Chloroflexota bacterium
GCCGATGACCACGGGGACAAACACCGCGGCCACGCGGTCAGCAAGACGCTGAATCGGCGCCTTGCTTCCCTGAGCCTCCTGCACGAGCCGGACGATCTGGGCCAAGGCGGTGTCCTTGCCCACGCGTGTTGCCTCGAAGCGAATGGCGCCCATCTTGTTGAGCGTCGCGCCGATGACCTCGTCGCCCGGCGCTTTCTCCACGGGGACTGACTCGCCGGTGATCATCGACTCGTCGACGGCCGTCCGCCCTTCGATGACCGTCCCATCCACCGGGATCCGCTCTCCCGGCCGGACGAGGACGATGTCGCCGCGCTGCACGTCCTCTACGGGCACATCCTGCTCGACGCCCAGTCGCTCAACGCGCGCCGCCCTCGCCTGCAACCCGAGGAGCCGTCGAATGGCTTCGCCCGTACGCCCGCGGGCACGCGCCTCAAGGTACTTTCCGAGACGGATCAGCGTGATGATGACCGCCGCGGTCTCGAAGTACAGGTGGCCACGGATGAGGCCGAACAGGACAGCCAGAGAGTAAGCGAAGGCGGCGGACGAGCCCATGGCGATCAGCACGTCCATATTGGCCGAACGGTTGCGCAGTGCCTTGTAGGCACCCACGTAGTACTGTGCGCCGACGACGAACTGGACCGGCGTCGCCAGCGCAAGCATTACCCAGTTGTACCAGCTGGCGTGGGCGATGTCATGAGGCACCAAGCCCAGATCGCGACCCATGCCCATCAGAAACAGCGGCACCGTCAGGCTCAGGCCAACGACCAGCAGCCTCCGCTGCCGATCGACCTCCTCCTGGCGGGCATTCTGTTCCACATCCACCGCACCAGCGTCGGTGTCCAGCGGCTCGAAGCCGGCCGCTCGAACCGCCTGGCGGATCTCGGCCTGGCTGATCAGCGTCGGGATGTACTGAACGCGCAGCGTCTCTGCCGCCAGGTTGACGCTCGCCGACTCGACGCCCTCGTGTGAGAACAGGATCCTCTCGAGCCGTTGGGCATCCACACTGTCGCCGACACGTGCCAACGACAGGTTTGCTTCGCCCAATGCCACGTCGTAGCCAGAGCGGCGGATCCGTTCCACCAACGCCTGAGGCGCGAGGCGCGCCGGGTCAAACTCAACGCTGGCACGCTCAGATGCCAGGTTGACGTTCGCCACTTCGACACCGTCGAGCTTCCGCAAGCCGCGCTCAATCGTCGCCACGCAGTTGGCGCACGTCATACCGGTGATCGGCAGCGTGACCGTACGGGAGGACTCAGCCATGCACGTTCCCCACCTCTCGTCCCTACTTCACCGCAGGATAGTTGATTGCCGCCAAGAGCGATTCGATGGCGGCTTCCGTCGCCGGCGCCTCAAAGCGTACCTCGACGCGTTTGGTCTCGGTCGAAGCCTTGACCTCCTGCACGCCGGCCAGCTCCTTGAGCTCCGTCGTGATCGTGTGGACGCAGTGCCCGCAGCTAATGTTCGGGACCGAATACGTCACCGTCGACATGATTCCTCCTATCCTTCTTGTGGATGCCGGCACAACTATGAAGCCGGCTCATGAACCTCGCCGATCTCCGCAGGGGCGCGCCCGCGCTGAGCAGAATCTCCCCGCTGGTCACCTCCACTGCTAATGGTACCAATTCGGACCCAAGCTGTCAAGCATAGCAAACCCACACTATTGGGTCCCAGGCGGTGGCGACCGCAGGGTGGTATCCTTCGGGCTGCGCGTGGCCTCTCCACGTCCTGAGGGGCCGTCGAGGGACAATGCTGTCCCCCCCCGCTCCCTGCAGCGGCGCATTCCAGAGAACCGGTTAGCCGATGTCCTCGACCAACCCGCCCAATGCTGCCGGACTGGTTGCCATGCAGGCAAAGGAAGCCCTGCTTCGGGGAGACCGTGCCGCAGCCAGGCATTTGGCGTTCGAGGCGCTGGGCCATGACCGGACGTGCGATCTCGCGTGGCTCGTCCTGGCTGCGATGTCCCCACCGGCTAGACGCCGGGCGTACTTGGAGCACGCGCTCAACCTTGCCCCCTCGAGCCAGCGATTGCAGCAGGCCCTGTCGGCAACGCCACCGCGGCCCAAGGACCATGAGGCGGCACAGGGTCCGCTCCCAGCCACTCACGCTTCCCCAACCGCCCCCGATGTCTTCGGTGGGGAATCGGCCGCCATCCCGGCCGCGCACCGGCCATGGCGCGTCGCGGGGCGGATCGCGTTTCAGCGACTCTTCACCTCGCTGCTGATCCTGCTCGGCATCGCTTACCTGGCGTCGTTTGCGCTGTTGATGGCGCGACGCGGCTACGCCGGGTTGCCTGCCGAGCCAGCAACGGCGCTCGTAGAGTCTGTTCATCAGGTTATCGACTACGGCCTGCATCATCCCGCTACTTACTACCTTGCCAAGGAGGACCAGGCGTGGTGGAGCGTTGCCGGCACTGCGCTCGTGCGAAGTGCAGCGCTCCTGTTCCTTTCGCTGGCAGTAGCCGCGCTCCTCGGGACACCCCTGGGCGTGTGGGCGGCCACGAGGCGCAGGCGCGTGGGCTCGGCGCTCATTATGACGTTTTCCATCCTCGGTGTGTCCACGCCGAGCTTCCTGCTGGCGATGCTCCTGTGGGTGGCCGACTTCAAGATCTACCGCGCAACGGGTGTTGCGCCGTTTCCTCCCACGGGCTTCGGATGGGATCTGCACTTGGTCATGCCTGCCCTCGTCCTGGCCATGCGTCCGCTGGCGCAGGTGGCGCAGGTCACATACGTCACGCTCAGCGAAGCACTAAGCCAGGACTACATGCGCACGGCTCTCAGCAAGGGGCTGAGTCGCGGCGGCGCCGTGTGGAAGCATGCGTTGCGCAACGTCTGGATCCCCATCCTGACGGCCATGGGCACGTCTCTGCGCTTCTCGCTCGCCAGCCTGCCAGTCGTCGAGTCCTTCTTCCTGTGGCCCGGTTTGGGGATGATGCTCCTCACCGCCCTCGAACTCGGCATGGACACGCTGATCCTCGATCTGCTCCTCGGACTCGGCGTGCTCTTCCTGGTCATCAACTCCCTGCTGGACGTGGCCTATCCGCTGCTGGACCCCAGGCTCCGGCAGGACGCCACCCAGGAGGAACGCCAGGAACGGTCCACTCTGGGTGACCGCGTGACGTTGGCGGTGGATGCCGTCCGCGATATCGGCCGTGGGCTGTGGCTGCGCGTGGCGTCGCTCCGGCCTGCGCGACGCACGACCCCGCCGAAGGTCGTGGCACCCATCTCGCTCGCTGCGCCCGCTGAGGCGCCGGCGCTCGAGCAAGGCCCGGGACGCGTTCGACGCCTCCTGGCAATGATAGCCTCCAACCCCGCCTTCCTGCTTGGCTCCCTGCTCCTTCTGGGCATGTTGGTCCTGGCTGTTGCCGGAGGCTCGTTCACCGCGGCCAGCGCCTATGAGACGCATAGCATCATGTACATTGAAGACGAGCTGGCCTCTCCGCCGTTCCCGCCTTCCTCCACGTTCCCCTGGGGATCGGATGCGATCGGCCGCGACATCCAGGCATTGGTGCTGGAGGGGGCGCGCAGGACGATGTCGCTGGCGATCATCGCCACGCTGGCCCGGCTGTTGCTCGGCACCGTACTTGGCGTGATCGCCGGGTGGTGGCAGCGTAGTTGGCTGGACCGCCTGCTGTCCGCCGGCGTGGCAATCTGGGCGGCCTTCCCCTTCACGCTGTTCGCCATGCTACTGATCTACGGCATGGGGATCCAGCAGGGCTTCTGGATCTTCGTCATCGCCCTGTGCGCCATCGGCTGGGGCGAAATCGCCCAGTTCACGCGCGGGCTGGTCATCCGCCTCAAGGCTCAGCCCTTCGTCGAAGGCGCCCGCTCCATCGGCGCCCGCGCTGATCAGATCCTGCTGACTCAGATCCTGCCGAACATGACCGGTCCCTTGCTGGTGGCGGCGTCGCTCGAAGTGGCCGGCGTGCTGATGCTGCTGGCCGAGCTCGGATTCCTCAACGTCTTCATGGGCGGGGGCTTCCGCGCCGTGATTGCCGAAACCGGGGCTATGGCCCCGGTCTACTACTCCTTCTCCGACGTCCCCGAGTGGGCCGCACTGCTCGCCAATATCCGCAACTGGTGGCGCAGCTACCCATGGCTTGGCTGGTATCCGGGTGTGGCCTTCTTCCTGGCCATCATCGCCTTCAACCTATGGGGCGAGGGCCTGAGGCGCTTCCTCGACGACACGCGCATCAACCTGAGCCGGCTTCTCAATCGCAATGTGCTGCTGCTCACCGGCGCGGCAGCCATCGTGGTTGGCATGATCCTGAACTCCGTCTCCCCACGCGCTCAGTATCGCGATGCTGCCGCTCAATTCGACGCCGCTTCTGTTCAGGCCGACATCGCCGCGCTTGCCTCCGCCGCGACCGAAGGGCGTGAGACCGGCACGCCTGGGGCGCGGATCGCCGCGCAGTACATCGCCGAACGCATGGAGTCCATCGGCCTGTTCCCGGCCGGTGTGGGCAACACCTACCTTCAAACCCTGGTGCGCCCGCGATTCCACTTGAAGTCGGTGCCGCAGCTGGAGGTCCTGGATGCAGCCGGGAGCGTCCAATCGTCGTTCACCTACCGGGAGGACTTCTCGGAGTTCCCATACATCCCGGGCTCAGACTGGACCTACACAGGGTTCCTTGAGGTACCTCAGGCGCTACTCTCCGGCGCCGTTTTTGGCTGCACGGTCGGCGCGGGCACAGACCTGGCGGAGAAAAAAGTCGCGCCGATTGAGGGCGAGGGCATTGCGATCGTCCTGGAAGGCAGCACCTGTCCGGTGGCGGGGCAAGACAACATGATCTCTCTCGTCGTTCCGCAGGACCCGCAAACGGTTGAGCGCAAGCACCTGTTCCCACAATCCTCGCTCCTCCCGACCGAATGGGCCCACGCGCTTCGACCTGTGCTGTACATCTCCCGTCAGACCGCAGATGCGCTCCTGATGACTGCGGGCAGCAGCATGGCGGCGCTGGAAGCGATGCGTGACAGCCTCCCCCGAGGGTCGATCGGCACCACGGAACGCGGGGCCACGATCCGCGTCCAGATCGAAGGATATGACGAGAACTCCAGCACGAGCGACTACATCCATGTCCTTGGCTTCATCCCCGGAACGGGCTCCCTCATGGGGCAGGTCGAAGGCCGCGGGCTGGACCAGCAGGTGATCATCGTCAGCGCATACTACGACGGGCTTGGCAACCAGCCTGAAGGCGTGATCTATCCCGGCGCCAATGACAACGCCAGCGGCGTGGCCATGATGCTCGAGATGGCGCGCCAGATGATGGCCAGCCCCTACGAACCGAAGAAGACCGTGTTGTTCGTCGCTTGGGCAGGCGGCGAACGTTGGGAGGGTTTGTCCACCCTCGAGATCATGAACGCTAAGGTCGGATTCAATTCCCTGACACCCGAAGCGGTCATCGAGTTGAGCGGAGTCGGCGCGGGCAGCATGGACCAGACGGCCATCGGCGAAGGGAGCAGCTTCCGGCTCATCCAGCTCTTCCAGGACGCGGCGGCCGACTTCGACCTCAAGACAACGACCCGCGGACGCGGTCCGCATTTCGGCCTGCCGTCTCTGTCTGGCTTTGGCGGGCGCTCGGCCACGACACTGGCCCTGAGCTGGGATGGGTCAGATGAATTCGCCCACACGCCGCTCGACACGCCTGAGACGATTGACCCGCAGAAGCTGGAGAAGCTTGGGCGAAGCGCCTTGCTGACGCTGCTCCTCCTGTCCCGGGAGACAGTCTACTAGCTGCCAGACAGCATCCAGGAAACAACATGCGGGCCTTGGAGGCCCGCATGCGCATTCCCCATTGTGCGCGGGATTCAGATTGCGACCGCGCCCCGAGGGCGGCGATGTCCGGCCTCGGCATCCGGCGAACCGGAGAGCAGATCGACGGCGTGCGGTAGGGCTGGAAGTACCGCCTCCAGGCATTCCACGGCGGCGCGTGGGCTGCCGGGCAGGTTCACAATCAGCGTTCGCCCCCTCACCCCGGCAACACCTCGCGACAGCATCGAGTGCGGCGTCTTCGCCAGCCCGGCCTGGCGCATGACCTCGGCGATGCCCGGCACCGTGCGCTCGCACACCGCCAGCGTTGCCTCCGGCGTCCGATCTCGGGCGGCGATGCCTGTCCCCCCGGTCGTCAGGATCACATCCACGTCGCCGCCGTCAGCCCACTTGCGCAAGAGGTCCTCAATCTGCGGCTGTTCGTCAGGAAGCACCGCCGACTGCGCTACGCGGTGCCCGGCACGTTCCACGCGCTCGCGCAATGCCGGGCCAGAGGCGTCCGGGCGTTCTTGCCGCGCCGCGCGGTCTGAGATGGTCAGCACCGCGATCCTCATCATCCCAGCACCTTCCCCATCAAGTGCATGTCCATCACCTCCCACCCGAGCTCGCGGTAGAAGGCCAGCACATCTGCGTTGTCCTTCGTCACCAGCAGGTACGACTTCAGACAGCCCTTCTCTCTCAGGCGGGTCTCGAGCTCGGCCATCAGCACTCTGCCGATGCCAAGTCGTCGGACCTCGGGCGCGACGGCCAAGTGATAGACCAGTCCACGTCGGCCATCATAGCCACCCATGACCGCGCCGATTACCTGACCGCCCTGCTCTGCCACAAGGAACAAGTCCGGATCGCGGCGAAGCTTCTTCAGGATCTCCGCCGGCTCATCCGATCGCGAGAACTGTACGCCGGGCCCGCAACGCGCCCAGAGGGCATGCACGGCCTGCCAGTCCTCATCGAAGGAAAAGGTTCGCAGGTCGACAGCCTCGGGCGCTCGGCGGGCGGTCATATCCACGATCCCAGCGGGTGCGCAGGATCCCCTACTCCGCCTCGCCGCCCACGAGCCGCTTCCAGTCACCGTGGATCCCGTCTTCGGTCACACCGAAGTACAGGCGCGTGCCTTGCAGAGTCCGCTGCGCGAGGTCAAACCGACGACCTTTGCCACGCTTCTGCTCGGCCAGGATCGCCACGTCTCCTTGCCAGGCAAGCCGCGCCTTGTTCAAGTCCGCGGGGAGCTGCTCATACTGGGAGATGGCATAGTGCCACAGGCGCCGGGCCGAAGATCGGGTCACGTTCTTCACCAGGTTGCCGTTGCGCAGGTCGCGCATGGCGTAGTAGCGTGTGCCATCGCGCTCTTCAACCGCCACGATCTCAACCCCGGTTCGCGGCGCCTCGAGCGCCGCGTCCGGCGCATGCGCCTCCTCATGTGCTTCGACGTGAACGGCTGCCGGCGCGCCGGCCAGCCTCGATCCACGCTGAACCAGGAGCACAATCTCGTCACGGATGGCCAGCCCGGTCTCTGCTTCCTCGCGCACGTAGACCTTGTTGTCGTCGACGGCGTAGGGCGGGTCGTCTCCCCGCGGCACCATCACGCGCAGGATGGTCTTGCCGAGTGTCTCCTGTGTGTCGACCTCGCACTTCAGCGGTGGGGAGATGCGGGTCTTGATCTCCTTCTCAAGCTGCGCCGCCTGTGAAGCCGCATTCTGAACCCCGACCGGCGGCTGCTTGGGATCGGCGCTGACGCCGATGTACAGGGTCCCGCCGTTGGTGTTGGCCAGCGCGCATACGTCGGCGATGATGGCATAGCGCGCGCCGCCGCGCTGTGCCATGCTGTCGTGGAAGCCCTGCACGATGCTCGGACCTTCCTCGCGCGCCTGCGTGATGAAGTCGAACGCCTCATCGGCGGCGGTTTTGTGCGGACGCGTGCGGGCGAAGTCACTGCTGAGGAAGAGCTCCTTCAGCGCATCGATGCTGACCTCCGGAAGGAAGAACTCGGTCGCCCGGTCGCCAATGCCAAGGTTCTTCTTGTTCTCGGGATCGGTTCGCAACCGGTGGCAGTCCGATCCCTGGATGGCGTGCATCCGGCGCGGGTACTCCGGCTTGGTTCCCAGGAAGAACGTCGCCGTCGACCGACGGCCGCCCTGCGTCAGGTCGGTGACCTCGAGGGCGTGCAGGTTGGGGTCCTGCGTGTAGGAGATCTTGGTCTGGCCGCCGAAGGGGAAGCCGCGCATAGCAACGCCATTGGTCGAGTTGGCGTGCGCAGCGATTGCCAGCCCGCCTGCCTCGTCAATCGTCCGGTAGGCGGTCAACGCGTCCGAAGTCGCGCCGACGGTCATAGATCCGCTGTCCAGCTGGTCGGCGGGGATGCGCAGGCTGAGCAAGAGATGATCCAGCTCGCGGGTGGATTTCTCCGGCGGGAAGATGCCCAAGATGTGGAAGCCGAAGGTGGCGGTGAACTCGAAGCCTGGCAGGACCAGGACCTTGCCCATCAGCCGGCGGTACTCGCCCAGGCGCTCACGCTCCTCCGCCGTCAGGCGTCCGAGGCCTTCGAGAAGCTCGAGCTTCTGGATTTCCTCCCGCATCGCCCGGTAGCCGGCCGTCGTGTTGTGGTCGGTG
>JAPLGR010000269.1 GCA_026390045.1 Chloroflexota bacterium
CCGCTCTGGTTGGCGGCGCAGGGTGGTCACGAAGCCGTCCGTCAGCTTGAAATCCGGCTCCGGCAGACCGGCCTTCCGGCAACGCTCGATCATGTCGCCGGTGCCGGTGCCCATGCATTCGATGTATTGGGTCAGGTAAAGCGGTTCCGCCAACAAGGGATTGCCCGGCACCGAGCCGTGAGGCTGCCGCAGTTGCGCCAGCCTCAGCGAAGGCGGCAACGTGCCCGGATTCCAGACCTCCAGGCGGTCAGAGAACAGCATCACCTGCACACTGCCGCTGCTGGTGTAATCCCGATGCGCCACCGCGTTCACGATGGCCTCGCGCACCACCTCCGGTGGCATTTCGTAGGCCACCGGCGCCTGCGTGCTGCGCTCCCGCGTGCCCACGGCGCTCATGTTTTCCCTCCGTCGGATCGGGCTGATTGGTCGGATCCGTCCACTCGCTGAGTTCCCTTGCATTCCGGGTAGCCGGTGCATCCCCAGAACTGGGAACCCGCGTGAGCGCCTTTGCGTGCAGTGCGCAGGGCCATTGGCTTTCCGCAGAACGGGCAAGCCGGGGTGGGCTTGTTCGGCACGTCAACCCGATCGGTCGGATCCATCCGATCAGTCCGATCTTGCCTTCGTCGCTCCTCAAGCCTCGCGGCCGCCAAACGCTCGCTGTACCCGCCCGCTTGGATGAACTGACTTTCTAGGCCGGCGATCTGCCGGTCGAGCAGGTAATTGGCCTGGTGGATCAGGCAGATGACCGCGTTGGCCAACACGGCCGAGTCGGCGTGGTTGAGCCAAGGCGCGTAGGCTTCGGCATCAGTCCGATCGATCCGATCCGACTGATCCGTCGGATGCGGCTTCCCAACCTCCCGCACGGCTCGCGCCTGGGGATCGTCTTTTCCCCATTGCCGCAGGCCGCGCTGTCGTAGGAAATCCTCGTAGTCGAGCAATAACTCATCCAGGCTGGCCCGGGCCACATTCACCAGCCGCAACTCGGTCTGGCTTGAGGTCGCCGACGCCCGACTCCCCTCTGCGATGTTCTGCCGCCCACTGCGCGCCGCCTGAACCATTTGGTCATTCGTGCGCGACCGCTTGTCCACGAAGCGCCCGCAGAATGCCACCGTGGCGTCGTAGATCACCGTCGCCACTTGGAACGAGCGCAGCTTGCGGTAGCCGCCACTCGGGCGAAGGGTCTTCGGGCGGGCAGGATTTTCCGACCGATCAATCCGATCCGACTGATCCGACGGATGGGCCCGCTGCCCGCCGCCCGGTGCCCCATGGTGTTCCGGTTTGCTCATACCAGCCTTGTCCTCCCGGTCAGCAATTCCTGCATCATGCCCTGCTTGAGGGCGCGGGTATTGTCGCGGCGCTGCGTGAGGAGTAGAGTTCGGATTTTTTCAGGGCCATGGTGTTCCTAGATTCTGCCTCTTCTACTTGCTGATGTGTAAGCGTTTCGCCGCTGGGGGGGCCTCAGCGGCCGAAGCGTTGCGAAGGTCCGTCTGCAGGCCGTTGTTCGCTCACGTCCTCTCCAATCTCGTATAGGAACTCGGGCGCGAAATCGGCCCCGTTCTCCCAGACCACCGTGTCGACATCATGATCGACTTTGAAGCTCTTGAAATAGGTTATATCCCGCAGCGGCTCAAAGATGGGCCCGTCCAGGTGAGGGTGGAGGTCCACGATCTTCGTGGTTCCCTCGTCGAATCGCACACGCAACCGGTACCCGTCCAGGTAGGTTGCATCAACTACGTAGCGCATGATTGACTCCTCTATTCGAGTGGCTCGATATGAGCGAGGGCCTCCATTCGCTGGGCTCTCTCCCGGTTTACCATGAGATCATCCCTGTGCTGGAACGCCCACTCGAGAACCAAGGATACCGCCCGACGGGGTAGTCCGCCCTCTATGATCTTCAAGTCCAGAATCGAGAATAATAGGGGACGCTGGCACTTCTGTCACCTTGTGAGGAGAGGCCCTAATCCGGCGGCAAGGTTCTTGCTATGTCGGGGAGGCCAGGCTCGGATGGCCCGGACGGGCAGAGACCACCCGCCAACCGCGT
>JAPLGR010000533.1 GCA_026390045.1 Chloroflexota bacterium
ATCATCCAGGGACATCTAGATTACCCGCTGTCGGATGTCGGGCGACAGCAGGCTGAGGCCAGGGCCGAAGCCTGGGCCAACGAGGACCGCAAGTACGATCGGATCATCGCCAGCCCGTTGCTGCGCGCCAGTCAGACCGCCACGATCCTCTCCGCGCGACTCACGATCCCGATCGAGCTCGACCCCGCTTGGAAGGAACGTCACCTGGGCAGCGCACAGGGAATGAGCCTCCAGGCGTTCCTCGATGCGTCCCGCAATCGTCCTCCAACGCCACCGTTCTCTTCAGCCCATGAAGACGGCGAGGGCACCTGGGACCTGTATCGAAGGGCATCGGCGGCCATTCAAGACCTCGTGCGCCGCGCACCCGGACGCTACCTCGTCGTGTCGCACGGCGGTATCCTGAACGCCGCTCTGCGGGCCATTCTGGGATTGGCGCCTGCACCGGGACTCCCTCCGCGCTTCGACCTCGGGAACTGCGGCTTCGCAGACCTGAGCATGCATGCCGATGGCGCCTGGACATTCCACGCGCTCTGCAACCCATCGGGTGCCCCCGCTCCGGATGACGAGAGCGACAGATGAAGACTACGCCGGCGGCCGATCTGATCCTGACCGACGGCATCGTGCACACGCTGGACCCTGCCCTGGGGACCGTCCAGGCCATCGCCATCGCAGACGGACGCATCATCCACGCCGGGACAACCGACGGCATGCGCAGCTTCGCAGGCGCCGACACAGAGATCCTTCCGCTTCAGGGCAGAGTCCTGTTGCCCGGGCTGATCGACGCGCACCTGCATCTCGAGCAGCTTGCCTTCAGCGCAAAGGAAGTCGACTGTTCGACCTCGACGCTCGAGGAATGCATCTCGCGCGTTGAGAACCAGTGCCGCCTGGCACCCGAGGGGACCTGGATCCTCGGGCATGGCTGGGACCAGAACAACTGGAACGCGTCGTCCGACCATTGGAGTCTCGATCGTGTTTCGTTCGGCCACCCTGTCTACCTGACGGCCAAGTCGCTGCATGCGGGATGGGCCAACTCGCGGGCCTTGTCCCTCGCCGGACTGGACCGCGGCACCGCCGACCCGCCCGATGGCAGTTTGCAGCGCGACGGACAAGGTGATCTCACGGGCATCCTGACCGAGGGCGCCATGATGTTGATCTCGCGCGCCCTGCCGAAGCCCGGGATCGAGGAGACCGCAGCAGCGCTGGAGGCCTGTCAGGAGTCACTCTGGGCGCATGGATTGACCGCGGTCCATGATTTCGATGGCCCGACCTGCTTCCAGGCGCTGCAGCTCCTGAAGGAGCGGGGCCGGCTGGCTATCCGCGTCCTCAAGAGCCTCCCCCTTGAGTCGCTGGATGCTGCGGCCACCCTGGGAATGCGATCCGGCTTTGGCGATGAATGGCTGCGGATCGGGGCGATCAAAGTCTTTGCCGACGGAGCACTCGGTCCGCGGACCGCGGCGATGCTTTCGCCCTACGAAGGGGAGCCTCAGAACTGCGGTCGATGCCTCCACGACCGCGAGTCGCTGTTCGACATTGGCAGACAGGCGTTCACCGCCGGGTTCGCCCTTGCCGTCCACGCTATCGGGGATCGGGCGAATCACGAGACGCTCGCCGCGTTCGAGGCACTTCGCCGGGATCCGTCGGCCGCACCTCAGCCGGCAATGGCCAGCCGCATCGAGCACGTCCAACTGCTGCACCCAGACGACCTGCCCGCGCTTGCGCGCCTCGGCCTGATTGCGTCGATGCAGCCGATCCACGCCACCTCGGACATGCGCGCCGCTGATCGATACTGGGGGGTACGCACGAAGATGAGCTACGCCTGGCGCAGCCTGGAGACAGCCGGCGCTACACTGGCCTTCGGATCCGACGCCCCGGTGGAGAGCCCGAACCCGTTCTGGGGACTGCACGCCGCCGTCACGCGTCGCAGCCGCGAGGGTCTGCCGGCGACGGACGGCTGGATCCCAGAGCAGAGGCTGAGCCGGGAGTCCGCCCTGCGCGCCTACACGGCTGCCCCGGCAGCGCTTGCCGGCTCATCCGGCCAACAGGGAGTCCTTCGTCGCGGCGCCCATGCCGACCTGATTCTCCTCGACGAGGATCCTCTCACCTGTCCTGAGGATCGCCTTCACGCGCTCCGCCCACGCGCCACGATGGTCGCCGGCATCTGGCGCTACCGCGATTTCTAGGTCACAGGGTCCTGCCCCGCGCTATTGATAAGAGCGGGCACGGCGATCAAGCGGCTTGTTGGAGACGCAACAGAGGACGAGGTCGGACGCGCTCAGGGGCGGCCAGTTCGGCGCGCCAGGCGGCGGACATCACCGTCACGCACCGTCAGGCCGAGCGAATCCATGTGTTCCATCAACGCCACAACGTACTTGCGCGACGTCTCGAACTCGTCGCGAATTCGGCCTACCGTTACTTCGCCTTCACGCGCCAGCAGCGCCTGAACCCTGTCCACCATCTCCGCATACGCGCGCGCGGAGAACACCACATCAGCCGACACGGGCACGATTGCCCGCGTTGCCACCAGGTAGGCGAATGCCTCCTCGCCGACCTCATCCACGAGTTCCCTCGACGACGGCGGTGAGAAGCGCGCCGCCTCCACACGGGCGGAGGCCTGCTCCATCCTCGTCCGCTCTGCGCTCGACGGCTGCGGCGCATACCCGGCAAGGCCAACGGCCCCCTGGAAATCCTGCAACTGCCCATCTCGGATCCAGGCATCAAGGCATGCGGCGAAAGGCTTGGCAGCCAGGCCAAGCCTGCTCTTGAGTTCCTCGCGCGGCACCCCGAAACGCAGCGTGTGGGCGGTGTGATACTCGCGGAGCAGCTCAATCGCCTGCCGTGTCAGCGTCTCCCACACCACCACGGAGACCACCAAGCTCTCAGGTGTTGATTCGATGGAACCGGGCGCAAGGTCCTTCAGGCGTCCTGCGTCCACCAGGCGGCGCGAACTCGCGATTGCCGCGTCCGCGTTCAGCCCCGCCGCCTCGGCCAACGCGCGAATGGTCGTTGGGCCGGTCACACGCGCCGCGTCCAACAGTGCATCCTCAGGGTCCCCCTGCAGCTTACGCTCCAGCTGGTCAAGCGTGTCGCGCTCGCGTCTCCGGTGCAGCCTGCGGGAAACCGGGTCTGCTACCACGCCTCCACCAAGAGTCTCACCCGGAGACGGGCGGCGAACAACAAAACGGTCCGCCCATCCCGCGACCGCCGGCTCGCGCAACACCAGCTGGGCCCACGCCTCATCGCCCGGCTTGATCCGGTCCCCCTCGAGGAGACGCACCCTCCCGACGCGCTGCGCCGTGCCGAGGAAGACCTTCAGCTCTAGGTTGTGAGTGATCGGACCCGCGGCGTCCGGCAGGCACAGTAGCTTGACATCCAACAGCCGGCTGGCCGTCAGGCTGCCGGGATTGCCCAGCACCTCACCGCGACGGACCGCCTGCACGTCGACGCCACTCACATTCGCAGCGACACGGCTTCCTGGCTCTGCTTGCTCGATCCGGTTGCGGTGGCTTTGCAGGCCGCGGATCCTCCCTCGCTGGCCCGACGGGAAGAACTCCACCTCCTGACCCACCTCGAGTGCGCCATCGACGAGTGTCCCGGTGACGACTGTGCCGAAGCCGGACATCGAGAACACTCGGTCCACCGGCAGACGAGGCCGGCCTCGGTCGCGGCGCACCGGCGTCTCCCGGAGAACATCGGCTAGTTTCTGACGCAGCGCGTCAAGGCCCGCGCCGGTCCTGGCTGACACCGACACGGCCGGCGCGTCGGCCAGCGGCGAATCCACAAGCAGTGCGCGGAGATCCGCTTCCACCATCCGCAGCCACTCGGGATCCTCGACAAGATCCGCTTTGGTCAAGACAACAAGCCCGCGCTGCACCCCGAGCAAGGAGAGGATGGCCAGATGCTCGCGGGTCTGCGGCATCACGCCCTCATCTGCGGCCACGACCAGCAACACGGCATCCATGCCGGCCACGCCGGCCAACATGTTCTCCACGAAATCACGATGCCCCGGGACATCGACGATGCCCACCGTCTCCCCGCCGGGCAGAGTCAACCAGGCGAAGCCGAGGTCGATCGTCATCTGCCGGTCAAGTTCTTCGCGCAGGCGGTCAGGGTTGATGCCGGTAAGCGCCTGGACCAGCGTGGACTTTCCGTGGTCGACGTGACCGGCCGTGCCAACAACGTGCATGCGAATCTCGCCTCTGAAGACGGGTGCTCAGCGCGCGCGCCGCGCTTCCTTCGCCGGACGTTCTCCCTCGAGCGCCCACTCGCGGATGAGGGCGTGCAGTTCTGCGAGGCGCGATCGCGCTTCGTCCTCCATCAGCTTGAGCCGTTCATCGTCGGTTGCCAGCCGTCCCTCATGGGCCGATAGGCCAGCGGACAGCTTCTCGTGCCCGCGCGCGTGCTCACGCCACTGTTCATCCAGTGTCAGCTTGTGAGCGTTCCAACGCTTCGCATCATCCGCCAGGAACGATGTCCAGTCATGGTTCAGACGATCTTCCGCCAGCCGCTGCATCT
>JAPLGR010000315.1 GCA_026390045.1 Chloroflexota bacterium
TCGTGGGCCATTCCATCTCTCCTTGTGATCCCATCGTCGCGCACTTGGCGGCGAAGGCCAAGTCTTTGCGCTCGAGCCCACAGCCTGGATGACCCGCGCAGAGAACAAACAGGGCGGCCCGATGGGCCGCCCTGATGATCCAACGTGGATGCGGCTAGCGCGTGAGCGCCTTCCAGCGCGCGATGGAGGACTGCCCGCGGCTGGCGTTCTTCAGGAAGGTGCGCGCTGACGGCCTGGCCCAGTCGGGCGCGGGCACGTCGTAGTTGAATCCTGCCAGCTGGGCGCGCTCGACGGGCCTGCCCAGCCGGAACTCGATACGCTCCACTAGCGGCTCGTCCTCGGGCGTGACTAGGGTCCAGGCAGTACCATCGGCGTCCTGGCGCGCCGTTCGCCCGACACGGTGGATGTAGTCGTCAGCCTCTTCCGGGACATCGTAGTTGACCACGTGCGAGATCCCTTCGATATCGAGGCCGCGGGCGGCGATGTTGGTCGCCACCAGCACGTGGGCCTTGCCGGCGCGGAACTGCTCCAGCGCCCGCAGCCGCTCCTTCTGGTTGAAGTCGCCGTGCATCTCGGCGACGGCCAATCCAGCCTCGTTGAGCTTGCGCGTGACAACGTCCGCCTCCTGCTTGGTGCGCGTGAACACCAGTGCGCTGTCGACCCCTTCGCTCTGGAGCAGCGCCGCGAGCAGGGCCGTCTTCAGATGCAGAGGCACGGGGTATAGGCGCTGGTCGATGGCCTGCGGCGGGAGCGGGACGTCCACTTCGATCCGCACCGGATTCCTCATGTAGCGGTAGCCCATCCCCTGGATCGTGGGAGGCATCGTGGCGGAGAAGAGCAGCGTCTGCCGATCCTCCGGCATGCGGCGGATCAAGTCATCGATGTCAGGCAGGAAGCCCATGTCGAGCATGCGATCTGCCTCGTCGAGGACGAGGATCTCAACCTCGGTGAAGCGAACCGCACGTCGGTTCGCAAGGTCGAGCAAGCGCCCGGGCGTGGCGATCAATACGTCGACGCCTTTGCGCAGCGCATCGATCTGCCGGGCAATAGGCGCTCCGCCGTAGGCCGCCAGCGTGTGCAGGGACGTGTGGCTCGCAAGGCGCGTGGCATCACCTGCGATCTGGATCGCCAGCTCGCGAGTTGGCGCCAGGACCACTAGGCGCGGGTCGCGAATCTGCTTTCCGCGCAGCAGGCGGTCCAGCGCCGGCAGCAGGTAGGCGAGAGTCTTGCCCGTCCCGGTCTGCGCTGTGCCGAGCACATCGCTCCCCGCCATCGCCGGCGGGATGGCCTCGGCCTGGATCGTCGTGGGAGCCTCGAATTCGAGATCGACCAGCGCGCGCTCAAGCGGCGCGCTGGCTTTGAAGTCAGTGAACTGCATTTGGATTGAACCTTGTTCCTTGCTCGACATGAAAGCACCGCTCCTCAAGGAGCGGTGCCAGCCGATCCACCAGATTGCCATGCATGTTACCCTATTCGCCCCGAATTGTCAACTCGGCACTCGGTCCAAACCGATCTTCGAGTCACTTGCTGAATCGCAGAAGGCTCACGAGTTGTACTATGCTCACATCATGCCTTCGCATGTTTGGAGCGGTGAGGGCTTGCAGGGATAATCAGGCGCTCAGCTGCACGCTCGAAGTTCAAGGGCAGATCCACGGAGGTCACGATGCAGGAGAAGGCAGGAGCGCAGATCAGCCGGAAGGCGTTCATCCAATCCGCGGGGATCTTGCTCGTGCTAATGATCGTCGCCGGTATCCTCACGCGCGTCATCCCGGCCGGGAGCTACGAGCGCACCGTGACCGATGGACGGGAGATGGTCCTCCCCGGCACCTTTGAGAACATCGCGGCGCCGCACTACCCGATATGGCGCTGGTTCACCGCGCCGGTGGAGGTCTTGGGTGGGCCGGACGGGCTGAGCGTGATCATGATCATCGTCTTCATCCTGCTCGTGGGGGGCGCGTTTGCCGTGCTCGATGGGACCGGCATCCTTCGCGCCTCGGTGGCCGGGCTTGTCCGGCGCTTTGCCGGGCGGAAGCTGCAGCTGCTGGCCGTGATCACTCTCTTCTTCATGCTGCTTGGCGCGTTGTTCGGCGTGTTCGAGGAGGTCGTGCCCCTGATCCCGCTGATGATCGCGCTGGCCTACTCGCTCGGCTGGGACTCGCTCATCGGCCTAGGCATGTCGATCCTGGCGACGAACATGGGCTTCTCAGCCGCTATCGCCAATCCGTTCACGATCGGCGTAGCACAGCAGCTGGCCGGCCTTCCCTTGTTCTCGGGAGCCTGGCTGCGCGTCGTGATCTTCGTGGTGTTCTACCTCGTTCTCCTAGCCTTCCTGGCCAGCTACGCGCGGCGGATCGAGGCGCGTCCCGAAGCCTCGCTGACGTATGCACTGGACCAGTCGCTTCGCGCCCGCGCGTCCGGCGATTGGGATCGTGGTGAGGCACCCCCGCATCTGGGGTCTGCGATTCGCTGGTTCCTCGGCTTCGTCATCCTGATTCTCTGCGTACTGGTCGCTGCTCCTTTCATCCCTGGGCTGTCGTCGTTCACTCTGCCGCTGGTGGGTATCCTGTTCCTGATCGCCGGCCTCGGCGCCGGCCTGATATCAGGCACTGGCACACGCGCCACATTTCGCGCCCTCGGCCAGGGCATCCTGGGCATCGCGCCGGGCATCGTGCTGATCCTGATGGCGGTCAGCATCAAGCACATCGTCGCCCAGGGCGCGATCCTAGACACGATCCTGCACGCCGCGACGATTCCCTTCGCCGGCAGCTCGCCGCTGGTAGCGGTGCTGGCGGCTTTCGGCGTTACGCTGCTGATCGAGATCTTCGTCGCATCCGGATCGGCTAAAGCGTTCCTGCTCATGCCGATCCTTGTGCCGCTCGCGGATCTCCTCGGCATCACACGCCAGACCATCGTGCTCGGCTACGCGTTCGGCGATGGCTTCACCAACATGGCGTATCCGACCAACGCCGTCCTGCTCATCAGCCTCGGCCTAACCGTCGTCTCCTACCCTGCCTGGATCCGGTGGACGGCGCGGCTGTGGCTCGCCATCCTCGCCCTGGCCGTCGCGTTCCTGGCCCTGGCCGTTGCCATCGGCTACGGGCCCTTCTGAAGCGCCACCATGGACACCGGGCACCGCTGGCCCTCCTCCTACTCCGAAGCGCGGCAGTGGTTCCGGGAGACCATGCTGCCGTCGCTGCGAGCATGGCCCTCCGCGCGGCTTGACTCACAGCCTCTGGCTGCAGATCCTGACCTGACAATCGACTGGGCGCTGGCCCAGGCGGACGGCGCACCGGAGAGACTCCTGGTGCTCCTCACCGGCCTGCACGGCATCGAGGGCTTCGTCGGCGCGGTCATGCTGCGCCTGTTCATCGACGAGTTCCTGCCGAAGCTGGATCCCTCCTCCACAGGATTGCTGGTGATCCACGCACTGAATCCATGGGGGATGCAGCATGGCCGCAAGGTCAATGCCCAGAACGTCGACCTGAACCGCAACTTCCTGCTCGCGCCGCAGGATTTCGACCCGACCTTCAACCCCGACTACGCGCGGCTCAAGCCCTTCATCGGGCCGGAGCGCCCGGTGGACACGCCCGGCCGCGCAGCGGCCCGCTTCGCGCTCGGTCTAGGCAAGACCCTCGGGGCCCACGGTTTCGCCGTCCTTCAGCGCGCTTCACTGCTCGGGCAATACCGCGATCCGAGGGGCATGTACTACGGAGGGACGGGCCTCGTCCAGGAGTCGCAGCTACTTCTACGCCTGCTGCATGAGACCGTGCCACCCTATCCTTCCGTCACCCTGCTCGACATGCACTCGG
>JAPLGR010000330.1 GCA_026390045.1 Chloroflexota bacterium
TCTACAAGCGGATCCTGCTGAAGCTGGGTGGGGAGGCGCTGGCCGGGCCGCAAGGCTTTGGCATCGACCCGCAGCGCGCCGACGAAGTGGCGGCGAAGGTGCGCGAGGTGCGCGACCGGGGTGTGCAGGTAGCGGTGGTCATCGGTGCCGGAAACCTGTGGCGAGGCCGGGAGGGCATCCTGCGCGGCATGGAGCGCGCCACGGCCGACTACATGGGCATGCTGGGCACGGTGATGAACTCGATGGCGCTGATGGACGCGCTCGAGCGCGGCGGGACCGTCACGCGCGTCATGTCGGCGGTCGAGATGCGCGCGGTGGCTGAGCCGTACATTCGCCGCAGGGCGATCCGCCACCTGGAGAAGGACCGCGTGGTCATCCTGGGCGGTGGGACGGGGAATCCGTACTTCTCCACCGACACGGCCGCCGCCCTCCGGGCGATGGAGATCGGCGCCAAGATCGTCATCAAGGCCACCAAGGTTGACGGCGTCTACGAGAGTGATCCGCAGAAAGATCCGGCGGCCAAGCGCTTCCGCCGGCTGACCTACATCGAGGCCCTCAACCGCCGGCTGCAGTTCATGGACAGCACCGCCATCTCCCTGTGCATGGATAACTCACTCCCGATCCTGGTTCTCGACATGTGGCAGGCGGACTCCCTGACGAACGCGATCAGCGGACTTGAGGTCGGCACCATCATCAGCAGTCAGGCTTAACTGTCTGGGGCTGTGCCAGGGCATCGCAGATTCGCGCAATCTGCGCTATCCTTGTATTCGCAAGCGCCTGAATGGACCCCCAAGGAGGGATGCGGATGGTCAACGACGCCTTGGTCGAGGCCGAGAACCGCATGAAGGGAGCCGTGCACTCGCTGGAGGACGACCTGGCGGGGATTCGCACCGGGCGCGCCTCGCCGGTGTTGATCGAACGCCTGCCCATTGAGTACTACGGTACGCCGACCCCGCTGGTGCAACTGGCGACCATCAGTGTGCCCGAACCCCGGCTGCTGGCCATTCGTCCCTTCGACCCGGCCAGCCTGAAGGATATCGAGCGCGCCATCATGGCTTCCGATCTCGGGCTGACGCCCAACAATGACGGCAAAATGATCCGCCTGAACATCCCGCCCCTCACCGAAGAACGGCGGCACGAGCTCGTCAAGATCGTCCATAACCGGTCGGAAGAGGCACGGGTGGCTGTGCGCAATGTGCGGCGGGACGTGCACAACGACCTGCGCGAGTTCGAGCGTGAGAAGATCATCTCTGAAGATGATCTTGAGCGCGGCGAAGAAAGCCTGCAGAAGCTGACCGACAAGTACGTCGAATCGATCGCCGAGGCCAGCAAGCGCAAGGAAACCGAGGTCCTGGAAGTCTGACGCACAACAGCATGCCCATGACCGGCGACAACCAACCCTCACTGCCTGAGAAGGTCCCTGCTCACGTGGCCATCATTTTGGACGGCAACGGCCGCTGGGCGCGGGCGCGCGGCCTGCCGCGGCTGGCCGGGCACCGTGCCGGGGTCGAGAATCTGCGCCACGTGATCGAGGCGGCGGTTGAGTTCGGCATCCAAACGCTCACGGTCTATGCCTTTTCCACCGAGAACTGGACCCGCCCCCAGGACGAGGTGCGCGGGCTGCTCAACATCTTGGAAGACGTCATCGATCGGGAGCTGGATGAGCTGCACCGGAACGGTGTCTGCCTGCGGCACATCGGCCGGCTTGAGCGGCTCGATGCCGGGCTGCAGCGCAAGGTGCAGCACGCCATCGAGCTGACCCGCAACAATCAAAAGCTGGTTCTGAACATTGCCTGGAACTACGGCGGCCGGGATGAGATCGT
>JAPLGR010000039.1 GCA_026390045.1 Chloroflexota bacterium
AGCGTGGAGACCCCATTTCCCCCCACGGGCGAGGTGAGCGTGTAGACGGTGTTGAGCCCTATGGGAAGCCATGACCAGATCGGGCGCGCATCGAAGTCCGCCATGGCCCCGATGAAGATGCCGTTCTGGGAGTAGGACGCCAGGCCAGTCTTGGTCGGGACCAGGAACCGGGTGTCGAGCGTGACGCCCAGGAAGGGCCACGGCGCCCAGGAGCCCACAAGCCCGCCGATCCAGGTGAGGGTGTCGGACGTCTGAAAGAAGTCAGAGGACGTGATCTGGCCACTGTTGATGGCGTCGACGAGTCCCTGGGCGATCAGGTTGGAATAGACCGGACCGTACGAGGCGTCGACGCTTGCCGAAAAGCGGAAGTTGTCCCCCACGGGCAGGCTTCCCTTCACACCCAGGCCCACCGTGATGCGTGCGGTGGATCCAACGGTGAGCGCAGCTTCCTTCCCGTTGCCGATGTAGGCGGCGGTCCCGAGCGCCGCGCGAACTGACAGGTACTCGAGGAGGCGCATCCCGCCGAAGGCCGCGATGCCAAGGCCGGTGTACCCGTACCACTGGCTTCCGGGCAGGACGACGGGCGGGTTCCCCTGGACGGAAAGGGCGAGCGCGTCTCCCGCGCCGAGCCCTACGGACAACCAGGCGAACGTCTCGGAGAAGGGGTTGTCGACCAGACGGGAGGGCAGGAAAAGATGACCGCCCAGATTGCGTGCTGGCGACTCGGGCGCCGCGAGGGCGGCAGTAGCCGCCTCGTCTCGAGCAGTCGCGGTCGATGGATCTGAAAGCAGGATGGCCAGAACGACACCGAATACGATCTTCACTTGCACCCTCGGCGCATGTCACGACAAGTACAGGTAGACCCTCGCGCCGGGTCATCCTAGATCAGACGAGGAGCCGAATGCACGCCGCGGCGTCCAGGTCCGATGGGCCACCTACGCTGGGTTCGACGCTTGACTGGAATGCGGCCTGGATGCTCCTGGATGCGATGGGGCGCGAGCTCGCCGCCAATCGCAAAGGGACCTTGGGAACGCCGAGGGCCTCGCAGGTGCTCACCGCGCAACAGTTTGAGGGACTGACCCGAGCGGCCACCGCCCCGATGGAGTTCCCACCTTCGTCCGGATTGACGAATAGCTATGATATAGCTATACTTCGTTCGGTGAGGCTGACCACCGACCCAGACGTTGCCGCCTGGCTGGGAACGCGTCCTGCGACGGAGTGGGACGCCGGCAACAGCTCGAAGAGCGAGGCGAAGCACGGGTTCAGCATCGCGGACGTGGACTCACTGCTCGACGCGCCCGTGCTGTTCGCCGGGCGCATCGTCGAGCCGGCACACGAGGAGCCGCGTTACCTGCTCCTCGGAGTGACGACGGATGGTCGCAGTGCGGCCTTGGTCTTCGCGCGGCGCGGCGAGAAGCTCCGCCCGATCAGTTGCCGCGCGATGCGGAAGAAGGAGAAGGAGGAGTACGATGCAGCGACGTAGGAAGACCGCCGGTGCGCAGAAAATGAAGAACGCGACCACTCGCCGTGACGCGGCACTGCGCGAATTCGAACAGAAGGACCTCGGAGACGACATCGCGTCGGCGGGAGCGGCCGTCGTCGTCCGTCCTCAGCGGCCGACGTCCAGCCTGCTCAGCGACGAACTGCAGGAGGCCCTTCGGCGGCGTGGCCGCGAGCTGGGAGTCGGGTACCAGACCGCAGCCAAGATGATCCTCGCGAAGTACGTGAACGCGAGGCTCTGACTGGCCGATGAACTGCTGAGGGCAGGGTGGTGACGAGTCGGCTCGGACGATGCAGGTTTGTGTGTCGCGAGTGCCGTTCACTCTCCGGCAAGTTCTTCTGACGTAATCTGCCGTACGATGGCGCGCGAGCGGCACGACCTGTCGTCGACAGTCGCGTCGCCTCGAGGAGTTCCGCCCACTTGTCGCGCCCAGTCGTTCCGGATCGCGACCCATACCGACAGTGTTTCGAACCCGGCTTACAGGGCGGCTCCGGCATTTTCTACGTAGTTTCAACTGGATGCGACCGGGGTGCTGACGGGGACTGGCCATTTCGTGGCCATTCTCCGGGCCGGAAGGGTCCGGATCGGGCTCACCGGCGTTCAGGTCCAGGTCGATGATGGCGAGGTCGCGGGCGCTGAAGAGGTCGGGACGGAGGTGGGCGTACCGCTCGGTCATGACGACCGAGTAGTGGCCGAGGATCTCCTTCAGTTTTTCGATGGAGCCTCCGGCGAGGACCCAGTGCGAGGCGAAGGTGTGCCGCGTCGCCTGGTACCAGCGCAGGCCCGGCTGAACGAGCTCGAGCTTCGCGAGCGCCTCGGCGAGGTAGACCCCCGGCGTGTGCTTGTCGATCTTGAGCCCGTCCCGGCGGAGCGGCTGGATGATC
>JAPLGR010000392.1 GCA_026390045.1 Chloroflexota bacterium
GCGTCGGGCGTGTGCGCCGACGGCGCGGGACTTGGAGCCGGTTTCGGGCTGGTGTTTAGAGTCGCCTCCTTCGGATGATACAGGCTATATGTCTTGTACCCTCCTGTAATGTTTCGCACCTTGAACCCATGCTGCGCCAGGATTCGGCTGGCCAGATACCCGCGCAGCCCGACGGCGCAGTACGCGACGATCTCGCGGTCCTTCGGCAGCTCGCCGAGTCGGTCGCGCAGCTCGTCAACGGGAATGAGCTTCGAATTCGGAATGCACCCGACCTCGTGCTCGTCGCAGGTGCGTACATCGAGGATCACCGGCCCTTCGCCCGATTCGGCCGGCAGCGAATCCGCCTGCGCCACAGCCATGTCGCCGCGCAGGACGTTGGCCGCGACGAACCCCGCAAAATTCACCGGGTCCTTCGCGGAGCCGTACTGCGGCGCGTAGGCCAGCTCCAACTCCTCCAAATCATAAACCGTCATGCCTCCCCTCAGCGCCGTGGCAATCACGTCAATCCGCTTGTCCACGCCATCGCTGCCCACGATCTGCGCGCCGAGAATTCGCCCCGTGTCCGGCGCAAAGATGAGCTTGATGGTCATCGGCATCGCGCCCGGGAAATAACCGGCATGGCTCATCGGGTGGACGTAGATCTTTTCATACTTCATGCCGGCTTGCTGCAGGGACCTCTCGTTGGCGCCCGTCAGCGCGACGGTCAGGTCGAAAATGCGGATGATCGCCGTCCCCTGCGAACCTCTGTAAATCGAGTTGCGCCCGAAGCAGTTGTCGGCGGCAATGCGTCCCTCCCGGTTCGCAGGCCCGCCCAACGGAATGAGCGTCGGCCTGCCCATGACAAAATCCTTGACCTCGATCGCGTCTCCCACCGCGTAGATGTCGGGGTCGGATGTCTGAAGATGCTCGTTCACGGAGATGCCCCCGCGCTCCCCGATCTTCAACCCGGCCTGCCTCGCCAGTTGCGTCTCCGGCCGCACCCCCGCGCCGAGCACGACAAAATCGCTTGCGATCTCCTTGCCGCTCTTGAGCGTGGTCGTCACCTTGCCGTCGCGGTTTGCGAAGGAGACCGCCGAATCGTTCAGGAACAGGCTCACGCCGTTCGCGCGCAGCATCTGGTGTATCGGCGCCGCCATCTCCGTGTCGAGCTGCACCATGACCGAAGAATGCGAATGCGCCAGAGCGACCTCCAATCCGCGACGCCGCAGGTTCTCCGCCACCTCCAGCCCGATGTAGCCTCCACCGACGACCACCGCGGCAGTCGCTCCTTCGTCCAAGGCCGCCTTGATGCGATCCGTGTCGCTCATGCTGCGCAGGACGAAGACCTTCGGGTTGTCTATCCCCGGCAGTGGCGGGCGTATCGGTTCCGCCCCCGGCGACAGGATGATCTTGTCATACTTCTCGGTGTAATCGCGCCCCGTCGCGTGGTCGCGCACCTGGACTTCTTTCTTCTCCCGGTCAATGGCGATGACCTCGTTCCTCACGCGCACGTCGAGCCGGAATCGCTTCTTGAGGCCGGCGGGCGTCTGCACGAGCAGCTTCTCGCGCTCGACGATCTCCCCGCCGATGTGATACGCCAGGCCGCAGTTGGCGAAGGACACATGCTCGCCTCGTTCAAAGAGGATGATCTCTGCCTCCTCCGAAAGCCGCCGCGCCCTCGCCGCCGCCGAC
>JAPLGR010000576.1 GCA_026390045.1 Chloroflexota bacterium
GGTTAGCCCGCTTCAGCCGCGGCCGACCCTGCGGCCTTTCGGGCTCCGCCGAATCCTCAACGGGCGCAAGTGGGAACAGCGTTTCCTTCATCCTCGATACCCCTCTGCCCAGCTCCGATGGTTTCACACACCAAATACCACAAACCTCTCAGTTTGAGGAGGGTTGGATGATTAATTCACAGGCTCTAAGCTGGGTGCTGCCAGCCGCACGGAAGCTGTGACCCTGGCACTGCGTACGCGACTGGTCGACTGAGCCTCTCCGTCCCTCCCCCAAGTGGCGGAGGCAAACACTCCCCGGCCGATGGATGTGGCCGGGGAGTGTTTGATGCAGTATGGATCTATGACCCGCGTGTTTCTCGCCGATGCTCACTCCGATGAGCGCAAGGCCCTGCGCGTGTTGTTGCGGGACCTCAAGATGGAAGTCGTCGGTGAAGCCTCTGACTGGTCCGGGACGCTGGACAGGGCCCCAACGACTGGATTGGACATGTTGCTCGTGGATTGGGCCATGCTGCCGGCCAGTTTGGGAGTGAAGGCCCTGGCTGATCTCCGTGTGGCCTGCCCGAGCGCGGTCTTGGTCGTCCTCATCAGCCACCTGGATGCCCGTCATCAGGCGGCGCTCTCCGCCGGGGCCGACGTGTTTATCAGCAAGAGCGATACGCCCGAGCGTGTGGCCGAACGCCTGCAATCCGCGGCAGACACCCTTCGCGTGTAGGTTTGCCGGCGGGTTTCGGGGTGGTAGAGGTCTCGCAAACTGGCACACCAGGCTGTCCCGAGGGGCGGCGCAAACTGGCACAGCTTCTTCAAAGGATCAGGAGGATCAGCCTATGAACAAAGATGTACTCGAGGGCAAGTGGAAGCAAATCCGAGGCGAGGCCAAGGCGTGGTGGGGCAAACTCACCGATGACGATCTCGATCGGGCCGCGGGCAAAGTCGAGGTTCTTGCCGGCTTGCTTCAGGAGAAGTACGGCTACACCCACCAGCGCGCCGTCGAGGACATCGACAAGCACGTGACAGAGTATGAGGCCAAACTGAAGAAGAAGACGGCACCCACCTCCGGTAAGTGATCGGTAGGGATGCCACAATCCCTTCTCGTCCGAGAAGGAGCATGGATCAAAGAAGAGCGGGATTCTGTGCAATTCGCACACACACATAGGAGATAGAGATGAACATCATCATTTACCTGGTCGCCGCGGCGATCATCGGCTGGGTGGCGAGTGAAATCATGCACGACCGGGCAAGCCTGTTGATCAACATCATCGTGGCCGTCGTCGGCGCCTTCCTGGCCGGCTACTTCCTTAGCCCCATCTTCCATGTCGGGACGATCAACGACGCGGTCAACATCCCAACGATGCTGTTGACACTGCTGGGGGCCATCATCGTGATCGCGATTGTCCATCTCCTCCGCCGCCGGGTCTAACCCGGCCCTGCTTTCGCCTGGGTTCGATCCATCCGGAGGGCAGGGGTGCGTCACAGCACCCCTGCCAAGTCTTCCATCAGGGATCATGCTCAAGGAGAGCGTCAAGATGACAGACAACAGAGTGTCCGAGACTCGAACAACACAGAAGGAACCCGAACGAGAGCGGCGCATCTTCACCTTCAAGGCTACCCAGCTGGTCTGGCTGCTCTTCGGAGTACTTGAGGCCCTGCTCGCGCTACGCGTCGGGCTGAAGCTGATCGGGGCCAACGCGGCTAGCCCGGTTGCCGCATTCCTCTATGGCTTCACCGACCTGTTCCTGTGGCCTTTTGCAGGGCTTATCGGGACGCCGCAAGCGGCCGGCCTGGTGCTGGAACTTACAACCGTCATCGCCATGGTGGTGTATGCCTTGATCGCCTGGGCGCTTGAAAGAATCATCTGGGTGATCTTCTACCGCCCGCGGGGCCCCGTGGTTGGCGTAAGTCAGACCACCAGTTCCGATCAGCACACGAACCAATTAAGGTAAGGAATCGGGATGGACAGCTCGGCGGACAACTCCAAGTCAGCCGAAAGCTAGCGAGGTTCCTTTTCTCTACAGCGTTGCAGATCGCCAGAGGTTCTGTGATGCGGAGATCGGGCTCCCTGCAATTCGCAGGAGAAGCCCGGTGGAAAGCCGGCATGGATACGGCCGTCCAGGGGCGCGATGGATCGGACGGCCAACGGAGCTTCGTCGCCGCACCTACCCAGGACGTAAGGATCGATCACCGGTTCCTGCGACACAAGGAGATGACAGAGTGGAAGACATGATCGAGGGCCAGACTCACGATACCCACCCTACGCGCAGCATGCTCGCCGGCCTGCTGATTGGGGGACTCGCCGGCGCGGCAGCGATGCTGCTGCTGGCACCCCAATCGGGGGAACAGACTCGCGTCCAGATTCGGGAGAAGAGCATCCAGCTGCGCGATCAGACTACCGCCAGTGTGAAGGATGCACTTGAGCAGGCTCGTGTCGAGACCGACGGATTGACCGCTGGCGTTCGGGAGAAGGCCGGGGAACTGAAGCGTCAAGGGAAGAAGGAGCTCGTTCGGCAAATGGATCGTGCGTCCGCTGCTCTCGACGCCGGGAAGAAGGCGGTCAAGGCTGCCTGAGATTCTGGGATCCACATCCCTCCTAGTGGCTAACGAGGGTTGCAGGGCCCGACGCCCGTCACGCATTCACATCAGAAAGGATAGGCGCCATGCACTTCACCAGAAACATCGGCATGCTCTTGCTGGCCATCTTCCTCATCGCCTGGGGTCTGGCAGAACTCCTGGGTCTGGGGGGGCTCTATCCGCTCTTGGCAATCCTCGCCATCGCAGCCGGCATCTTCATCCTGCTGGGCCGCTAGGTCAACCGTCGTGCAGACAGCCGGCGAGGTGGCCTCGCATGGATCACAAGTTAGAAGACATCTCACGTTGTGAACTACCAGCGTGATTCTGGCAGGATCGTGGCGGCTCGGCCGTTTCGATCGGATCGCAAGTCCAAGCGCCCCCCGCCCCGGCAGTCGGACTCGCCACGTGATCGCTATCGCCGTCAGACTCATCAGATTTCACCTCCGTGGAATGGTGTCCCCATCCTCCGCGTCGACAAGTAGTGCAGGTCCATCAAGCTTGACGAGCGCCTCATCCTGCTATGCCGCAAGGCTCTCTGCCACCCGGTCTTCGAGACCGGGTGGCCTCGATGTACGCCCAGCATGGGCGCTGACTAGGAAGGTGGAAGTCCTTCCCGGGGGTTGATGGCACCCACCGTAGCCAAGGGCAAGGGCGTCGTCGTGAGGCGGGGTCCGGAGGAAGCCGGAGGCAAAACCGCGACCTGAGGGAC
>JAPLGR010000303.1 GCA_026390045.1 Chloroflexota bacterium
TCCGTGTCCTGCGCATGGTAGTCAAGGCCACAGGCTTCGATGACCTTCGCCGCTGCAAAGCTTGCTGCAGCGAATCCGGGGCCGCTGCCGAGGAAGACACCCTGCCTCGCGTCTGCCACACGTCCGGCAAAGGCCGTCCCCTGCTCGGCCTGCTCACCGACGGAGCTGGTCATCCACGTTGGGAGCGAGGCCACCAGCGCGGTCAGTCGCCGACGGGTGCCTTCGTCGGCCAGAGACGCTCCGATAGCGAATAGGCCAAGCAGTGAGGCCAGGTAACTGATGAGTCCGGGCCCAAATGGATGCTCGGGCAATTCCGCCACGATAGCCGCACCCGCCACATTCGCCAGCGTGCTGGCTGGCGCGCACGTCAACGCCAGCGTCTGCGCGCCCGCATGGCGTCCCTGCTCCAGCGCCTCCGCCGTCCGCGCAACCTCGCCGGAAGACGAGACGCCGACCACTAGGCAACTGGAATCGACACCGTCAAGCAGGTAGCGGCCGGCAAGCATGGAGGACGCGGCCCGCACATGCCGTGCGGTCCAGAGCTTGAGGCCAAACTCGGCGCCCAGTGCGGCGAAGTGCGAATCGCCGCACCCGCACACGACCACGGATGAGATTGTCTTACTGCGGCCTAGGAAGAGCCCCAGGGCCTGTTCGAGGAGTGAGGGCCACGCCTGTCTCACGAACTCCGGGGCGAGGACAGCCTGAACGGGGAGTGAGTCGTGCAATTGCCCTCCACAGTCGGGTCGCTATAATGCGACCCATGACCGGGTCGGTCGAATTCGCCTTTGTGGGTGGGCTGCGGCAGGATTATTGTATCACCCACGATGGTCGTGTCTTCGCCGGAATGCTCGGCGGGAACGCGCTGTATGCTGCAGTGGGAGCGAAGATCTGGGGCGCGTCTGTCGGCATCATCAGCCGCGTGGGGAGCGACTACCCCATCGTTTGGCTGGATCAACTGCGATCTCGGGGGTTCAATCTCGACGGCGTGCGTGTCCTGCCCGAACCGCAGGACACGCGGACCTTCTATGCGTATACCTCCCCTGACGAGAGGTCGGATACGTCGCCCGCATCGCACTTCCTGCGCGTCGGTCGTCCCCTCCCCAAGGGGCTCCTCGGGTACCAGCACTCCACACTCCAGCAGGATCAACGCGCCTCACCTGGACCTCTAGCCGTCCGGATCGACGATCTCCCTTCCTGGGTCACGCGGTGCCGAGGAATCCACTTCTCTCCCGCCGACTACCTGACCCACCTCACGATCCCCATGCACCTACGCGAACTCGGGGTGAAGAAGCTCACCCTCGACCCATCCGTGATGTACATGGATCCAGGGTTCCGCCGCGAGTTGCCAAGCGTCCTGAAGGGCCTTGATGCATTCATGCCCAGCATGATGGAGGCGGAGGCCTTCTTCAGGCCACAGAGACTGCGGGTCTGGGAGATGACCGAGGCGTTTCTCGCCATGGGTTGCGGCTTGGTGGTCATCAAGCGCGGCGCAAACGGCCAAGCTGTGGTGGATGGCGCGTCGGGGCGGCGGTGGAATGTGCCCGCCTACCGGGCACGGGTCACCGATGTCACGGGGGCAGGAGACGCGTACTGCGGGGGTTTCCTCGTGGGGCTCGACCAGACGGGAGATCCGCTCGAGGCGGCGCTTCGGGGCGGCGTCTCATCTTCACTCGTCATTGAAGGCACGGGCGCGCTGTATGCCCTTGATGCGCTTCCTGGGCTTGCCAAGGCACGACTACACGCACTGCGACAGACTGTGGGAAAGGCCTGAGTCGTGGACACAGAGGAACTCGTCGCCCTTGCCCTGACGATCCAGTGCATCCCATCCCCAACGTTCGACGAGCACGACCGAGCCGAGTTCGTTCGCGGCGAGTTCGCGCGGGCCGGATTGAAGGATATCCAGATCGACCCCACCGGGAACGCCCTCGGTCGCATTGGAGATCCGGGTGAGCCGGCGCTCTTGGTGAGTGCTCACATGGACAGCATCTTCGCGCGCGACGCCCTCCGACCCGCGCAGCGCACCGGCAATCGCCTCAGGGGTCCCGGCATCGGCGACAACGCGCTTGGCCTAGCCGCCTTGGTCGGGCTGGCACGCGAGCTTCCGCGGATGTCTCTTCAAACACCTGTGTGGCTTGCAGGGACGGTTGGCGAAGAGGGTCTGGGAAACCTGCGCGGGATGCGCGCACTTGTCGAGCGCTTTGGGTCGCAAGTGAGCGCCTATCTCGTGATCGAAGGCATGTCGCTGGGCAGCGTGTATCACCGGGGTCTCCCAGCCCGGCGACTCAGGATCACTGTCACCACGCCGGGCGGCCATTCATGGACACATGCCGGGCAGCCCTCGGCGACACACGAACTTGTCAGAATCGCGGAGCGTCTCATCCGGCTTCCGCTCCCTGCCCGCCCGCGGACGACATTGAACATCGGACTCCTTGAGGGCGGTACGGCCATCAACGCCATCGCAGCCCAAGCCTCGATGGAGCTCGACTTGCGTTCAGAGGACGAGACGGTTGTTGCCGCCCTCGAAGCATCGGTGGTGCAGCACGCTGCGGCAGTTGCCATCCCGGACGTACAGGTCCACTGCAAGTCAATCGGGTTGCGCCCGGGTGGCGGGATCCCATCCGACCATCCGCTCGTCGATGCCGCGCTTCGCAGCCTGCAGGCCAGTGGGATCGAAGAGGTCCACCTCGGAGCCGGCTCGACAGACGCCAGCCTGCCGCTGAGCCAGGGGCACGCGTCGGTGTGCGTCGGCGTCACGCGAGGGAGTAGGGCCCACACACTCGATGAGGAGATCGAGGTCGAGCCGATCGCACAGGGCTATGCCGCGTTGCGCCGACTCGTCCAGGAAGCGGCCAGTCTGGCTAGGCAACCGAATCCTGCGCCCCACCCCCGATGAAGTGCCGGATGAACGCGCTGTCTGAGAGGGGACCCGCGCAGCATGCCGCCCGCATGATGCGTCCCTTGTCCGCGACCATAGGAACACGCGCACGCGGCTTGTCCGACCCCATTACGCGGGCTGAGATTCGCTTCGAGGGAACCCTGCAGTCGGAAGTGATAGCGGGACAAGCGTGGGAACGACGGACGAGTGTGGCTACGCGCACTCAAGGCGTCGGGGTGTTGGTTGCCCCGATGATAGTGAACCGAGTGGAGACCCACCAAGTCTCGCCGAGAAACATCTGGACTTCGTACTCTCCCAGCGCCCATCCCGTTTCGGGCGCACATTCGGTATAGCCGTAGCCGCCTGTCCCGCCGTCCCACGGCTTACTCTCCAGGCAGACGATAGTCTCCCCGCGACGCCAGATCGCCGTCCAACGCATCCCGTCCTGCAACCCATCGTAGGTGAAAGCCCCGAACAACCGACGCGGCGCCTGTGCGAACTCCTCACGTGCATCCAAGGGTCGGTTGAAGCCATCCAGTCGCGTGGTAATCGAGATCGGGCTGAGAGCCGCCAACGTCCCGGGCGTGATCGTCTCGTGGAAGGTCACGAGCATCGGATCAGGGATACTCGGGGTGGGCGTCTGGGTTGCAGTGGCCGTGGCTTCAGGCGTTGAGGTGATCGTGGGAGTCCGCGTGATCGTGGGGGTCAGCGTTTGAGTCCGCGTAGGCGTAACCGAGGGCGTAGGCGGGACGATGGCGTACGCCACGGGCCGGCCGTATGCACGCAACAGGACAGCCAGAAGCCCCGCGACAATCCCGCCGACGATCAGCCGCCAGCCTGTGGCCACGCGCTGCCGCCGGAGGGAGTAGAACCGCAACCCGCCTGAGCCGCGCACCAACCTCCACCCGGCCCACATGAGTCCGACCATACATGCGGCCAGGAGAAGGATGAGGCTTTGCAGCGCCGAATCGATGGTCATTCCGAGTTCGCCGGATCAAGCGCGGCGCAGTATAGCATGTGCGCCACCCGCGGCTTCCCGGCGGGCGCCGAGGCAGCCGCGGCCCATTCGCGCGTGCCCATCACCAGCGGATCGTGAGTTCCGATTCCTTCTGCGTCGCGATCTCCAGGGCGAACACTCCGTAGCCCTGGGCCCTTGCCAGCACCGGTTTCCCATCCAGCGCGACCTGCTGCGGCGCGCCAGGGAGCCAAACCCACGCTTCGCCGCGACGCGGACGTCCGATGCTCAGCTTGGCGTGCAACTCACTTCCCTCGACCCGCCACGCCTTCACCGCTTGCCCCTGCGAGATGTGGAGGGTGTCGCCCATCCAGGCCGGCTGGCCTGTCGCCGGCCGAACGGCCACGAACCGCACTCCGTGCGCAGGAATGGGCGGCAGGTACAGCATTGGCCCGATGGCAAGCCCGGCGCACCTCTCCCACGGATCAGCCCACAAGTACTTGGGGGAGGCCCGGAGGCCGAAATGCACGAGATCGAGAGGCAGCGCCCGCGGCTTGTCATCCCAGTTCAGGCGTGCTACCAGCGTCCACTCGCCGGCCGCACCGGACTGCTTCAGCACGATCTCGGACGGCTCGCTTGTCTCAAGCGCGTCGAGAACCTGCGCCCGGCCTTCCAGCGTCGGAAGCAACCGCCCGAGCCACTCAATGCGCTCTGCAGACAGCACCGTCAGGTCATCCGACACGATCAGCGAACCACCGCTCATCGAGATCACCGTGGCCAGGGACTGCACCTCCGCGGGCGTCAGGCGCGTGTCCTCCTGCCGCACGAGGATGCAGTCCGGATCATTCACCCACCAACGGTTGTGCAACGGCATGCGCGCCAGGACGTTCCGCAGGACGTTCCGGACGGAGGGGAAAGTCGGCTCCGGCCGGAAGAACAACTCGGTGCCGAAATACCGTGGGTGCCACGTCGGGGCGACGTCCGTGCCGATCCGCATCGCGTCGAACACCCCGATCCCCGATCCCATGGGACACCCGCACCCAACCAGCGTGGCCTCCGGGGCTGCTTCGTCTCGGATGAGATGCAGGATGGCATCCAGAGCCTGGGCCCGCGTCCGAGTCGGATCGTGCCGCCTGCCTTCAAGGACACCCGCGTAGAGGAAGTCGAGCTTCAGGTACCGGAAGCCGCAGTCATGCACGGCGGTTCGGATCAACTGCCGCGTGTGTTCCATCACCTCAGGGTGAGTGACATCCAGGCCGCGCGAAAGGACCGCCCAGGTTGAGCCGGCATTCGCCGGGCCGCCGCGTGGTCCCTGAAGGATCCATCCAGGGTGGTGACGCGACAGGGCGGACTTCGGCGCCGTGATGAACGGCGCCATCCACAACCCGGGCACAAAACCTTCGTCCGAGATTCTGCCGGCCAGGGGCTTCAGCCCCCCAGGAAAGCGGTCATTCGTCTCCAAGAACTCCGCCTGCGCCGCTTGATAGCCGTCATCGAGCTGGAAGACACTCAGGGGAATCTGGTCGCGCAGACCAGCCGCGCAAGCGAGATTCATCTCGACATCCTGCTGGCTGACAGCCTTCATGTACTTGTACCAGGAGCACCACCCCACCGGCGAAACCACTCCCGCGCCCACCCCGTTCTCAGCAGCCACCGCATCCATGTAGGCTGCCAGTGGATCAGGGCCATCAAGATCGACCGACTGAATGCACGCCCAGTCTGTTGTGAGCGATTGACCCGGCAGGATCACAACGCCATCACCCTGGGCCCACATACGCAGAGACAGAGCGGGTCGGTCGAGGCGGACAGATAGCGTCCCATAGGTCGCGCGCTGCGATAGGAAGCCAAAGAGCATCCCCGTCCGGTGAGCGCGATCGACTGCCACGCCGAACATGTGGGCGACAAACTCGCCGCGCCGTCGTGAGACAGGTGTGGCCGGGTTCTCCGGCCACAAGATCGGACCAAGCCGTGTCCGCGGCATGTGCTGATCCGGCCCTAGTGCCCCGGCGAACGACCAACTCTGGAATCCATTGGTGAAGAAGGAGATGTCCCCTGGGTCGGCATGCAGGCGGAGCGTACCGGGCGTTCCCTCTCCCTCAGCGGCGCGCCTGGAGGCGGCGCCTCCACATGCGGCTGGGCCCACCTGGAGCATCTCCAGTGAGTCCAGCATGATCTCTTGATCCGAGACGTTCTTCATACTCAATCGCCACAAGAAGAGAGGCCGCTCAAGGCAGGCCTCGAATTCCGCGACGACCTCGAGCCCATCACGCGATAGCCGGAGGCCGGCATACCGCACAGCGCCATGACCGGACGGCTCCTTGCCGCGGTCAAAGGCCTCCGCACCACTGAGCCCACCGACCCAATCCATCTCGCCGCGGTGTGTCCGCAGGCGCGCTCCAAGACGTGCATGCTCGATCCGGCCGCCACCTGCTGCAGACAGGTCCCATGCTCCCTCGTCAGGGCGGAGGTGGAATGAGTAGAAGTCAGACTCAAGGCTCAGGCTATTCACACGGACCTCCCGATCACGGACCCAGCCGCTCGCCCGGCGCGTTGCGCTATACCTGGAATGTCCCGCAGGATACATCGCCGATGGGCATGTGGCAACTTCATGATCGGCCGCCGCCGACCGCGCGCTATACTGAGACCCGCAATGCACTCCCCGCCACGCTCTGTCCGCACGAGAAGCCGACGCCACGTCTCCGCCAGTCGTTCGACTGGGGCCACACGACGGCCTGGTACGCGATCCCGCCTGCGGCCAGGCAGCACCTGCCCTGCATGCCGGAAGGCCCGCATGGAGATAGATGGATGCCTGGTGCTGCGCTGCCAGGCCTGTGGATTCGGTGAGGGGGGCGCGCCGACCTGATGACGTCTGATGCCACCAGTTGGCGGCATCGGCTGCGACGGGAGCTCATGCGTGCATACGCTCGCCCGGCGACGGTTCGCCGAGGGCTGCGCGGCGGCTCCCGGAAGCTTATCCTCAGCGGATGTTGAAGTACGAGTAGTGGTACTGGATTCGGCCATCCAGCAGGCCGAGCGTGTCGTTCCCGTCGGCGACAGAGCCGCGGTCGCTCTTGGCGGTCCATGTGAAATGCCGGGTGGCTCCATTGCCGCTCTTCCCCGTGAACTGGAACGTCGCGTTGGGGAGCCCCTCAGACAGCAACGAGCGATACCACTCGGCAATCGACTCCCGGCCGATGATCGTCCGGTGCGCTGTGACGTGGGCGGCGTTCTCCTGGTACAGCCCGGAGATCAACGAGGCATCCTTCTCGTTGATGCGTCCGACCAGGCGCTCCGGCATGTCAGCCACGGCCGGGCCGGCCGGCCAGTCGAAGGCAGCCACCGCCTCCCACAGGTCCAGGAAGGACGGCCGCGTCGAGAAATCGTACGCCCAGAAGTTGGCCGCCGTCAGCCCCATCGCCTTCGCCCGGACCAAGAAGCGCTCGACCTCAGCCGCGGTCGGCCGCCAGCCCCCGTGGCTGTAGGTGGGGCCCGTCGGGATGATCGGCCGCGCCGGCTTGAGGGCAAGGTACTGCTCGACGCAACGTTCAAGCTGCGCCTCGACGTTGTGCGCCTGTTCAAAGTAGACCTGAGGCATCGCCAGATCGCACTGCTCGAGGAATGCGGAGAAGGGGAATGTGGGATGGGTCTTGGGGAAGCGGTAGGTGCTCAGGGCAATCGGCATGTCTCCGAGGCCAGCGCGCAGAGCTGTCATGTAGCGCCGAGCAGCCGCAGCCTTCCCCGATTTCTTGTACTCAATCTCCGCGTCCACTACAAAGCCGTCGATTCCCAGGCTGCGCGCGCGCTGAACCGCCAGCTGCGCTTCCGCATCGGGATTGTCTCCGCGGACATACTGCCATCCCCAGACAGACACTCCCTCCTGCCGCAGCGCCACCAGCACAGGTGGAATCCAGTCCACCTTGGTGGTTTGATCGACGTTGTAGGCCCAGTGGTACCCGTCGGCGATCTTGATCATGACGTGCGAGACCCCGGCCTTGACCACACGGGCAGTGATGGCTGCCGGTGAGCCACCATCGCACTTGGGGATCTGCCACATGTAGTGGCCCTTTCCCAGCAGCGTCATGACTCCTCGCTTCCGCTCGGTCTCCCCGCCCGGGGAGAACGCAAGTGCGCCGCGCGCTGCAGCGCCTGTTGCCCGAAGCGCGCCCGGATTTCGTCCACTGCCTGCATCAAACGACCGTCCTGCTCCCATCCTCGGTCAAAGAGCTCAAGTTGACGTTGCTGCGCGCCAAGCCCGCTCACTCCGACGCCGATCAGTCTTACCGGCTTGTTCTTGGGCCAGGTGGCGTCGAACAGGGAAGCGGCCGCCCGGTAGATCTCACCATCCTGATCGGTCGGCTGCGGCACCTTCGCCTGGCGGGTCAGCGTAGTGAAGTCGGACCAGCGAAGCTTGAGACGAACCGTCGACCCGGCCAGCCCGCTCTCGCGCAGCCGCCGGCCAACCTCCTCAGTGAGGTGGAGCAGCGTCCGGTGGAGTTCCCGGCCGTTCCGGACATCTTGGGAGAAAGTCGTCTCGCTGGACATCGACTTCGGCTCGTAGCTGTCGACGACGGGCTGGTCATCCCTGCCCACCGCTCTAGATGCAAGTTCCGGGCCATGGTCGCCCAGCGCCTGGCGTAGCCGCTCGGGGGGCTGACGAGCCAGATCGCCGATCGTACGCACCCCCAATTCCTCTAGCCTGGCTCGCGTCTTCGGACCAACGCCCCACAGCATGCCGACAGGCAGGGGTGCAAGGAACGCGGGCTCATCGCCCGGCGGCACAACCACCAGGCCATTGGGTTTCCCGACCTCGGTGGCAATCTTCGCCACCAGACGACTGGTGGCGACTCCCCACGAAGTGGGCAACTCGAGTTCAGCGCGGATCCGAGCCTGGAGAGCCGCCGCCAACTCCTGGCCGCCGCGCGGATCATCACTGACATCGAGGAAGGCTTCGTCCACAGAGACCTGCTCAACTACGGGGGCCGCCTCGCGCAGCAAGCCCATCACGCGCTCGGACGCTTCCGAGTAATCGTCATGGCTTGGAGGGACGATGATCAGCGTCGGGCACAGCCGGACGGCGCGAGCGGTCGGCATGGCCGAGCGGATCCCGAGGGCACGCGCCGGATAGGACGCCGAGGCGACCACCCCGCGCTGCTCAGGCCGTGCGCCGACGATGAATGGGTTTCCAGCCAGGGATGGGTTCTTCAGCTCCTCAACGGAGCAGAAGAACGCGTCCAGGTCTACGTGCAGGATGACGCGTGCCATCGCGCCTCCGTTAGACGGAACCTGCATCAACAGCATAATCGGCGGGCAGCCTGACGGGGAGAACCATTGTGAGGGCTTGTTCGCGGTGCAAGGTTGAGTCCCCTGACCACGCTGAGGTCTGTCACCAGTATGGGGCAGACCTCCCGCGCCATGCAGAGACCGCCGTTGCCCTGGCCGCCCTCCGAGCCAATCCCCGTGTGCGCCGCATCCGGCTGATGGTGTGGCCCACGATGCGTGTCCCACTTGCCGCCGGGCAGAGCGCGATCACGCAGAGGAAGGCGCCCCTCATAGGCCAGTCCAAGACCGTTCTTCCCCACCCGGCTGCCGGTGCTGGTACGAGCCCGCGCTCTCTGAGATCTACCCTTAGTCCGCGCGCCGCTTGTCGCGCGGCGCGCGGCCCATCGCGTGTGGAGCCTTCCCTCCCGGTTGTTTGGCGATCGGAGTACGAACCTTCGGCTCGGTTTGCCCCATCCCGGCCAGTGTCGCGCGAAGGAAGGCCAGTGCCTCGTCGCGCGTCCTGACGCCTCCTTCGGCCTGCGCCTCACGCAGCGTTTCCATCAGCCGTCCGATGGTCGGCCCCGGCTGCAGCCCCAACGTCTGCATGACTTCCTCGCCGGTGACCAGCCGCTGCGGATCAACGATCTCTGAATGTGCCTCGAAGAATGCCTGCAAGAGACTCCGCGCGACTCCCACGCGGCCCCCCCACTCGGCTTGAGGAGGTGAGGCAGCGTATTTCCCTAGCAGGTCGGCAAGCGAGAGTAGGACGACTCCGACTCCCGCCTGGCCGGTATCCTGAAAGAAGCGATAGGCGGCGCGCCGCGAGACCACAATCCCAGCCTGCAGCGTCTCAGGACGCATGTGGTGCAGAACCAGTGAGACCAGGAAGTCGGATTCGTCGTTGCTCAGTCGCAGAGCGCGGGCGCGTTCCCCCGCCAGCCTGGCGCCGTGAGACTCGTGCTCAAGGAATCGCAGGCGGCCGCCCGCGTCCCGCTCACCCGTAAGTGGCTTCCCGACATCATGGAGCAAGGCCGCCATGAAGAGCAGCTCGCGCCGAGTGCGCCCGGGTGCAAGTTCGTGGCGAAGGTACTCGTCGATGCCGGTCCGGAATCGCCCCAGGCGGAGTGAGGCCTCGCCAAGGGTAAGGTCGGCGGGTCGGTGTTCATCCGAGTGAGGGCCGAGCAGAGACAGCAAGTCCCCCAAACGATCGATGACGCTGAGCGTGTGGGTCAGCCCATCGAACGCATGCGGAGGGGGCTGCGCCAGCCCACGCAGGGGCTCAATGTCTGGGAAGATAGTACCCAGCAGCCCGAGGTGATCGAGAAGCCGGATGGGGCGGCCTGGGCGCTCCGATTGCAGAACACGCAGCCATTCATCCCGGATGCGTTCCGGCGAGACGCTCGACAGTGAGCTCGCCGCCCCCCGGATGCGGGCCAGCGTCTGCGGTTCGATCCGCAGGTCAAGCTCGGTGGCAAGCCGCACGCCGCGCAGAGCCCGCAAAGGATCATCCTCGATGGCAGTCGGGCCGGCAAGCCGCAGGCGCTGGTCTCGTAGGTCCTGCAGACCCCCGCTGGGGTCAACGACTCGCTCGGGCGTCTCCGGGGAGACGGCCATGGCATCGATGGTGAAATCTCTCGCGGCCAGGTCATCCTCGATCGATGCTCCACGCAACCGTGCGAAGTCAAGGCACTGCCCGCCGCGCGACGCCGGTATCAGCACACGGCCGGTATCGCGCTCGGCATCCAGTTCGTAGTAGTCCGCCCCCAGAAGCGAGGCGACGCGGCGGGCGAGGCGACGCGCCTCACCGTCCACGGCGAAGTCCAGATCCACGATCGGCCGTCCAAGGATCTGGTCGCGGACCGCGCCGCCCGTCAGCCACAAGCGGGGCGCATCCGGCAGATGCGTCAGGATCTCCTCGGCCAGGGACGGGAGCAGACTGCGATTCGGCATGAGGGGCAACCTTCAGGTGGTGTGCAGGAACTTCTCGGCCTGGACGACGCCGATGAACGGCAGATTGCGGTAGTACTCGTCAAGGTCCAGACCGTAGCCGAAGACGAACTTGTTCGGGATGACGAAGCCATAGTAGTCGATCGGCACGTGCGCCTCGCGCCGCTCGGCCTTGTCCAGCAGAGTACACACCTTCAGGCTCTGTGGGCGCCGTGCGCTCAGCAGTTCGAGCACAGACGCGATGGTGTGTCCGCTGTCGATGATGTCCTCGACCAGCATCACATTCCGCCCTTCCACCGAGCTCGAGAGGTCCAGGCTGATGCGCACCTGGCCGCTGGTCTGGCGCACGCCGGCGCCGTACGAACTGATAGCCATGAAGTCCACGGTGTGAGGGACGGTGATGGCGCGCATCAGATCGGTCAGGAACATCACCCCGCCGCGGAGGATGCAGATCAGCATCAGGTCCTGGCCTTCATAGTCGCGGCTGATCTCAGCGCCGAGCTCCTGGATCCGTTGTTGGAGCCGGTCGGCGGGGATCAGGACTTCGGCCAGAAACTCACGGTAGTCCTGCATCGCTCAATCCCGCGGCACGTCGTGATGCTGGCGGCAGCGGGCCTCGTACATCTCGCTGGCTCCGACAACAACCACCGGGTCATGGTAGTGCGCCGGCTTCCCGTTGATCAGGCGCTGCGTGCGCGTTGCGGGCTCGCCACACACCATGCAGATCGCGTGCAGCTTGTCGACCTGCTCTCCCTGGGCAATGAGGATGGGCATGGCGCCGAACGGCTCGCCCCGGAAGTCCGTGTCCAGGCCTGCGACAATGACACGCAGACCGCGATCGGCCAGCTTCTGGACGACGTCGGCAACGGCCGGGTCAAAGAACTGTGCCTCATCGAGTGCCACGACGGTGGTCCCTTTCTCGATCAGTGCCGGGATCTCACCAGCCGATTCAACCGGCGTGGCTTCGAACTCGGTACCCGCGTGAGAGGTGACCTTGCCCTTCTCGTAGCGTACATCGATGCTCGGCTTGAAGACCTGGATGTGCTGCCGGGCGATACGCGCCCGGCGCAGGCGGCGGATTAGCTCATCGGTCTTTCCGCTGAACATCGATCCGGTGATGACCTCGACGCTCCCTGTGCCGTGCAGCATCGCCTCGTCTCCATGTCAACGAAAAAACAGGGCAGGCGCCTATCTGCGCCTGCCCACAGTTTACACCCGCGAAGCTGCGAGGCAACCCGATCAGGCAGCCGGTGCGGTCTCTCCTTCGCTCTCCGGGAGCGCGAATCCACGGGCGCGCAACCGACGCTTGAAGTCTGCCAGGCTCTTGCGCCCGAATCCCTCGACGGCCAACAGGCCCTCATCCCCGCCCTGCTCCAGACGTTCGAGCGCCTGGCCAACGGTCTCGATGCCAGCCTTGGCCAGCACGCCCTCCGCCCGGGCACCGAGCTCAAGGGCCTTGATGGCCAGCTCCGGCGACGTGCGGGAAGCCTCACGGGTTTCCACCTCGGTGAGGTACTCCTGGCGCGCCTGCAGTTTCTTGTAGAACCGATCGACCTGGCCCTCGGTGTCGACAATGCGCTGCTCACCCGTGTAGAACGGGTGGCACTTCGAGCAGATTTCCACCT
>JAPLGR010000279.1 GCA_026390045.1 Chloroflexota bacterium
CGATGCTCAAGGAAATCCTGGCGAGCGCAGGCTTCAACCCTGAACGCGTCTGGCTGCGATGGATCAGTGCGAGCGAAGGCAAGTTGTTCGCTAACACGATCGCCGAGATGACGGAAGCCCTGAAGGCATTGGGGCCGACGCCGATGCGCGAGGAGTGGTCTGTCTGATGACCTGTCGTTTGAGGGGCGGGCGATTCACGTTGTTGAGCGGATGCCTGCCGCCAAGGGCGTCGGGAGGCGAGTTGTGTTGGTGAGCCGCGTCCTTGAAGTGGGCGAAGCTGGTCCTGTCGCTGCGTTGCAGGCTTTCCTGGCGGGCTTGGTGCAGGCGACCGGCACGTCGCGCATGTTGGCGCCGGTGGTCGTCGAAGACGGGGTGGTGAATGCCGAGGTGATTGCGGACGGCGGGCGGATGACGCGGGTCAACCCTCTGTTGCCTCTGATGCATGCCGATGCGGTTGCGGCGCTGCGTTCTTTGCGAGAGGGCGCCCCAGCGGAAGCGATGGTGGCGGTCCTGCGGCCATGTGAAGTGCGCGCCGCGGTCGAGCTGGCGAAGCAGGGGAAGCTGGACTTGTCCAACACCGTTCTCGTCGGCATCGATTGCTTGTCCACCTATGAACTTGGCTACTGGGACCGGGGCAAGGAGCTGCACCGAGGTTCCCCGGATTGGCTGGTCGAGGAGGCGCTGCAGCTGGCGCAGGCAGGCCGGATGCAGGTGGAGGGGACCCGGCTTTCCTGCCAGCTGTGTGACAGGCCGGCCGCTGACTACCGGGCCGCCGATCTGCTGATCGGCCTGGTCGGTGTGCAGAACCAGGAACGATTGCTGGTTCTGGCCGATGAGGCCAAGGATGCGCGGTGGGACCTGCAGGGCCTGACCGATCGGCCTGCGACGGAACGGGAGACTGCGGACCGAGAAGTCGCGTTGTGGTGTCTCGCTGACCGGCGGAAGGAAGCTTCTGCGGCTTGCCTGCATAGCCTGGGGCTCGCGGGCTCTCATCCTGCTGCGATCATGCGTCACATGTCCAAGTGCACGCTGTGCGGCGACTGCATTGACGTCTGCCCGCGATGGAGCGAGGAGTTGCGCGCAGCTCTGACGCGCGGCCGGGAGGCGTTCATCCAGGCGCTCTTGGACGCAGTGCGGAGGCTTGCCGGATGTGCCGAATGTGGGATGTGTCAGGTCGAGTGCAGTGAGGGCATTCCGCTGAGCGCCATCCAGCGCGCCTTCGGCCTGCAGGTCCAGAATCGAATGCACTCTGCAGCCAGCCGCGATTCACGTGATCCGTTGCCGTGGACCACATGACCGCCGCACAGGCGAATGGGAGTTGAGGGTATGAGCGTTTGGGCTGCGGTTCCGGGCAAAGACGGTGGGGCGGTGGATGCCGTGCGCGACGTGCTGGCCGCGTTGATGGACACGGGCCGGCTTCGCGGCGTGCTGGTCATGATGGCAACTCATGATGGGCGCAGCGTCCAGCCGGCGCTGGTGACCCAGTCGGCTCGACTGCGCCATGCCGATCCACTCCTGCCGGTGATGCCGATCCACATGGCGCGCATGGCGTCACTCATTTCCGCCCACGGCGGGGGAGGCGCGCCGGCTGAGAGGAAGATCGGGATTGTCGCTCGGCCGTGTGAGCTGCGGGGCCTGGTCGAGCTGGCCAAGCTCAACCAACTGCGCGCCGACGACTTCTTCACCATCGGGATCGACTGTGTCGGGACGCTGGAGGCTGCGGGCTGGAACCGGTGGATCGACGCGGATCCTCAGGCCCGGGGCGGCTACGAGGGCGCGCTGCGGGCCGGTTCGCCGGAGGCGCCGGCCGAGACCTACCGGCACGCTTGCACGATATGCGAGACACCTGTGCCGTGGGCCGCCGATCTGTCGATTCATCTCATTGGAGTCGGGGATGGCCTCTTGCTGGAGGCGCGGGGACCGGAGTGGCTGCCGCCAACGCTCGAAGCGGGCAAGGACCTGCCCAGTCGATCGGATGTGGTGGAGCGGCTGGTCGCGGGGCGGCGAGACATCCGGCAGCAAGCCCTCGACGCGATGCAGGTTCGCATGCAGCCCGCGTCAGACGGTGTCCCGGGGCTCCTGGTCGAGTTCGAGACCTGTCAGCGATGTCACAACTGCACGGTAGCCTGCCCGATCTGCTACTGCAAGGAATGCCTGTTCCGCACCGACACGTTCCAGCACGAACCGCGGCGCTACTTCGGCTGGGCAGATCGCAAGGGCGCGGCGCGACTGCCGGGTGATGCGGTCGCGTTTCAATTGACACGGTTGTGTCACGTGACCACGTCCTGCGTCGGCTGCGGCATGTGCACCAGCGCCTGCCCGGCCGATCTGCCGATAGACCTTCTGTTTCAGACGGTCGCGCGGCGCACGCAGGCGATGTTTGACTATGTTGCCGGGCGCAGCCTGGATGATCCGCTGCCTCCGGCCACGTTCGACCGCAAGGAGTTTGTCGACCTGGGCGAGGTTCATCGCTAGTCGGCAAGGAGGTGGGATCCGTGGACGTTGAGACCATCCCGGTCTACGTGATGGGTCAGCGGGTGGACGTCCCGCCGTCGCTGACGATTCTGAGGGCGCTGGAGTATGCCGGCTACACCCTGACACGTGGCGTCGGCTGCCGCGCGGGGTTCTGTGGCGCATGCGCCACCGTCTATCGCATCAAGGGCGACCCGAAGCTGTACTTCGCTCTGGCATGCCAGACGGTTGTGCGGCCGGAGATGTATCTGGCGCAGATTCCTTTCTTCCCTTCACGTCGTGCGGACTACCGGCTGGAGGAGCTGGCCGCAGCGCCTGCGGCGCTCTTCACGTTGTACCCGGAGCTCCTCCGCTGCCTCGCCTGCGGCACGTGCAGCAAGGCCTGCCCGCAGGGGATCGATGTGCGGAGCTACATGGCTGCTGCGATGCGAGGCGATATCGCTGCAGTGGCCAATGGTTCCTTTGACTGCATCGCCTGCGGCCTGTGTTCGGCGCGCTGTCCGGTTGAGGAGACGCAGTACAACGTGGCCTTGCTCGCCCGCCGACTGTACGGCCGTTATCTGGCCAAGCGATCCGCTCACCTGGCCAAGCGCGTTGAGGAGATCGAGCGCGGTGATTTCCGGGAGGGTCTGGCCGAGTTGCGTGCGTTGGATGAAGCGGGTCTTCGCAGCCGGTACGACGCCCGGGACATCGAAGCCTAGGAGGTCGGGATGGCCTACACACCTGCGATGCTCGAATCGATTGCCCGCGTGGAAGCGACGCGGCAGGCCAGGCTGAGCCAGACCTTTCCTCGAATGACGCCGGAGGAGCGCGAGGACGTGCTGCGGCGGTTCCATCCTGACTACATCGCCAACGCGACGCGCGAGATTCGGCTGGGCGTGTCCAAGGGCGATCGCACACCCCTGGAATTGGCGGATGTGATTGAGGGGCCTCCCCAGCTTGACCCGGAGGCGTTCACCCTGCCGGCACCAGATCTGGAAACGGATGTACTCGTGGTCGGGGGAGGGGGCGCGGGCGCATCCGCCGCCCTGATGGCTTCGGAGGCAGGGGCATCGGTGCTGCTGGTGACCAAGCTCCGATTCGGCGATGCTAACACGATGATGGCGCAGGGCGGGATCCAGGCTGCCGATCAGCCCAATGACTCGCCGGTGATCCACTACCTCGACGTGATGGGCGGCGGGCACTTCTCCAATGATCCCGACCTAGTGGAAGCGCTGGTGACGGACGCCCCCCTGGTGATCCAGTGGCTTGAAGGTCTGGGCATGATGTTCGACAAACGCCCTGATGGCTCGATGAGCACGATCCACGGCGGTGGGACGTCGCGCAGGCGCATGCACTCCGCGCGCGACTACTCCGGCGCCGAGATCATGCGTGTTGTCCGCGATGAGGTGCGATCGCGGCCAGACGCGATCACGGTGCTCGAGTTCAACCCCGTCATCGAGCTGCTGACCGACGGCAAGGGACGCGTGACCGGCGCGGTGCTGCTCGATCTGGAAACGCGTGAGTACAAGATCGTCCAGGCTCGGGCCGTCATCCTGACTACGGGCGGCAGCGGACGCCTGCACTACCAGAACTTCCCCACTACGAATCACCACGGTGCAACTGCCGACGGGATCGTGCTGGCCTATCGCGTCGGATGCCGATTGGCCTTCCTGCACACCATGCAGTACCACCCGACCGGCGTCGCCTACCCGGAGCAGGTTCTCGGGCAATTGGTGACGGAGAAGGTGCGCGGCCTCGGCGCTCAGGTGTGTAACATTCACGGCGAACAGTTCGTCTTCCCGCTCGAGACGCGGGACGTGGAGGCGGCGGCGTTCATCCGCGAGTGCCAGGAGCATAAGAACGGGGTGGCTACGCCGACCGGTCAACTGGGCGTCTGGCTGGACTCGCCCATGATCAACATCATCCATGGCCCGGGAACGGTCGAGAAGGAATTGCCGGCGATGGTGCGGCAGCTCAAGGGATTCGAGATGACCTGGCCGAGCGGCGAGAGGGAGATGTGTTGGGGCTCAACCAGTCCGGGCGAGCGGGAACGCTGCGCTTGCTGTCCCTCGCCGAGCATCTTGACGTAATCCTCGCAGCGCGTGAGCTATGTG
>JAPLGR010000189.1 GCA_026390045.1 Chloroflexota bacterium
CGCTGGGCATCAGCCCGGGCGCGCGCCGTCGGATCACCGAGGGTCTCCTCAACGAAGAATCGCAGCGCGCGGCCCAGCGTCATGTGCTGCTTCCATTGCCCGCTGCGGTAGACGAACCTGCCCTCCAGATTCACGGTTTCGATGACGACCACGCCGCTCGGCGTCAGAAGCACATGATCGGCGGGGAGCAGGTAGTGGTAGATGCGGCACGGGTCCGCCAGACCCTTGAGCGCCAACGACAGCGTGTCTTCGGGTCGAGGCTTCTTGACCCAGCGGTTGGCGAAGTAGATGCCCACGCTCGAGACGACGAAACCGGCGAAGACCAGGACGGCGGTGAGCGTTGCCCAATCCGGCTTGGACATGGACAGGACGACTGATCCAAGGATGATTGCCAAGCCCCCCAAACTCGCCACATGCGAGGCCGTGGCGCGGCGGCGGAGCCGTTCACGATCGATGATGACCTTCATGGCGTGGTGTGCATCCTCCGAAAAATCGGCGCGAGCGCTTCGTACACCTGCCGATACTCCTCATACATCTGCCCGTAGCGGCGTGCAAGGGCGGGGCGAGGTTCGACGGTGCGCTGAATGCGGATAAGTTCGTCGACAGCATCCATGTTCGGATACACGCCCATTCCCACGGCGACGGTCAGCGCCGCGCCCATCGCGCCGGCTTCGAGCGGGTGCTCGACGATGTGCAGCTGGCGGCCCATCACGTCGCTCAGGATCTGCGTCCACACCGGGCTCGTGCTCCCGCCGCCGATGGCGTTGAGGGCGCCGATCGGCAAGCCGAGCGATTCGATCGACTCGCAGATCCAGCGCATGTGATAGGCGACGCCCTCCATGACGGCGCGCGCCAAGTGGGCTTTGGTGTGCGAGAGGGTCAGTCCCACCCATGCGCCGCGCGCATAGTGATCGAGAACCGGTGCCCGCTCGCCCGAAAGCCACGGGGCGAACAGCAGGCGGTCTGACCCAGGCTCGACGGAGTCCACCATCTGGCTCAACACCTGATAGGTGGACATGCCAGACTGCTCGGCTTGCCGGGCCTCCTCCTGGCAGAACGCATCCCGGAACCACATCAGCGCGCCCCCGCCGGTCTCCATCTCGCCCGCCAGGATCCAACGCTTCGGATCGATGTGGTTGAGCCCCCAGTACGGCTTGATGGGATCGTTGACGAACGGCGCGATCGACAACCCGACCCAGGTGGCGGTGCCGACGCTCAGGTGTGCCTTACCGATGGCGTTGGCGCCGGAGCCGGACTGGGCGACCGCCACATCCCCGGCGCAGATCACAACCGGCGTCCCCGCGAGCAGACCCGTGGCCTTCGCCGCCTGAGGGGTGACCTCGCCGATGACATCCGTGCATGGGAAAGCGTCGGGCAGCATCTCGATTGGGATGCCGAGCCGCCGGCAAGCCGGCTCCGACCAAGTCTTGCGCTGCGGGTCGAAAAGGAAATAGGCGGACGCGCCGTGCCAGTCCGTCGCAACCTTCCCGGTCAACTGGAAGATGATGTACTCCTTGCAGTCCAGGAGCTTCCAGGTGCGGGACCACAGATCGGGCCGTTCTTCTTTCAGCCACAGGATCTTGGGAATGATGTCCTTGGCGGTGGGGATATTGCCCGTGTGCTGGAAAAGGAAGGACGGCGTATCGCCGGAGAGAACTCGATCGGCCTGAGCCGTGCTGCGCAGGTCCAGCCAGCTGAGCATTGGGGAAACGGGGCGGCAGGCTTCGTCAACCGGCAGCAGGTTGAACATCTGCGCCGAGATGCCGACGCCGAGGATGCGCGCCGGATCGGTTCCGCTTTCCTCCAGGACGGTCCGGGTGGTGGCGGCAACCGCCTGCCAGAGCTCCTCGGGATCCTGCTCAGCCCACTCGGCCTGGGGATAGTTCACGGGGTAGGGGCGGTAGGCGGAGTGGATGACCCGGCCCTGCAGGTCAGTCAGGACCGCCTTGTCCCCCCCGGTGCCCGTGTCGTGTGCCAGCAGATAGGCTTTGTCGGTCATCCGGCAGGCAAGCCCTCCCGGGGCTGATGCTCAGCGCAGTAGCTCCTCGACTTCCTTGTACCACTTGACGCGCTCGCCGACCGCGGCGCGCATCTTCCAGCGGCGCGACTTGGGAGCGGCGTCGACCCTGGCGCGCAGCTCATGAACGCGATGGGTGACGATGCGCACGTCCTCGGCGTCCAATTGCGGATACTGGGCGAGGACCTCGAGTACGGTGTCGAGGTTGCCGGACAGCGTTCGCCACCAGCCCCAATCGTCGGAGGTGAAGCCGCAAATGATCTCGGCGTTGATGGTCTGATCGTCTCCTTCGCCGACGGGATGCTCGCGCAGGAGCATGATCGTGTCGATCAGGTCCTTCTCATTGATGCGGACGATCTGCATCTTCTCGAGCAGGAGCTCGGCCAGGGGCATCGTGGGCCGGTCCGCCTCCAGGCGGCCGAGGAAGGGCAGGGGGTGGCAGAAGTCCAGCTTGTCGAGGAAGACGTCGATGTGCCGGCCGAACTGCGGATCGTGGAAGATCAGGCGGCCCTCGCCGAACAGGCGGGTGACCATCTTGTCTTCCTCATAGCCGGCCTCGGTGAGGAAACGGAGGATGGCCTTGAAGTCGCGGCTGTAGCCGACGAAGTCGATGTCGGTGAAGACGCGCCCCAATGCTTCCTGGAGCCGGCCGTATTCGGGGCAGTGCGTTCGAAACGCCAGCGCGCCGATCAGGCGCAGGGAAAGGCCGCGGTTCTCCGGGTTGTCCATGGCCTCCAGGAGGCGCGTACGCTCGGCCAAGAATTCCCCCTGGATCTCACCGTACACTCCCATGCCATCCCTCCGCTGCTACCGTTGGCCTCAGGCCGAGATCAGCATGTGCCCCTTGACCTTGTCGCGCTCAAGGTTGAGGATAGCCGCCTTCATGATCCCCTCGGCATACTCGCTGCCGGCGTTGATGCACAGCGTGCGGCCGATGCGCGTATGGCCGGGCGCCTCGTGGATGTGCCCGTGGAGCGTTACCATCGGCTGGACGCGCTCGATCAGCCGCCGGACGGCCGGGCTGCCCACGGGCTTGGTCATCACCTGTCCCCCGCGGGCCACGATCTTCAGGTTCTCATCCAGCTCGGGGCACACGTCGATCCCCGAATCGTAGGGCGGGACGTGCAGCGCCATCACCGCCGTCGCCGGGCGCTCAAGGAGCGCGGCGACCTGTTCGAGGCGCGCCTCGAGTGCGTCCTCCTCAAGGTCACGCGCACAGCGCCACGGGGTCATGTTGGCGTTGGACAGGCCCACCAGCTCGTGGTCGTCGTCAAGCATGAAGCGCTTGTGGTCCGGATTCCCGACGGAGGGGAACTCGTCGATCACCCGGTCGATGGACTGCAGGTCGTCGTTGCCCGGCATGAAGTACAGCTTGATGCCTTGCGGGGTGAGCTTCTCATCGGCCAGCGTCAGCCACTGGCGGACGCGGTCGCACATGGCGCGCTCGAAGCGCGCGCTCATCTTGGAGGCGTCCGCCTCCAGCGCGTCCGCTTCATCCTGCTCGAGGACCAGCGGGTAGAAGCCCACGTTGCTGATCGTCTGCTTGAGTTTCTCGAGCTCGGCGGGGGTCGATGGCTGCTCGCGCCGGTTGAACAGGAATCCCTCGTAACGGCCGCCGCCCTTGTGGACGATGGGGATCATCGCCTTGCCGGTGACGTCCCCGCCCACGATCAGCGCCTGCGCCTTGTACTGCAGCCCCGCGGCCAGGAATTTGCGGAAGAAGGCCTCCGACCCGTGAAAGTCGGTGGCGAATAGCACGCGCGTCATACCCATCAGCCTGCACCTCACAAAAGGCCCTGCGGAGGCCTCGGACGAATCCTGCCTCCGCGGGGCCTGAACCGATGTCCGTCCTTCCAGGACAGCCTGACGGCCGGAGAGGGGATGCCTCTCCGGCCGTCAGGATACACCCATTCGCCGGCTAGACGGGCGGAATGGACTGGAACGTCCAGTTGATGTCGATGCCCTCGTTCTTCATGCGGTACCAGCGGGCGAAGTAGAACACCGCCAGCCCGGTGATCACCAACCCAGCCAGGATCAGCAGCTTGGTCGTGCTGATGCCGCCGCCGACCGCCGGGTAGATGAACGACGCCACGACCATCCACACCATGTAGAGCAGAGTGATGGCGCCAACGATCGTGATGACCGGGAACCCGCCGATCTTCCGCCGTACCATGGCGCTGGCGTTCTCAAACAGGTCCTTCTTGAGGAACGGGAACAGCGTCATGGCCGTCACCGGCACGAACATCGTACACACGGCGAAGAAGACGAAGTTGAGCTGCGCACCCATCACGCTGCCCAGCGCCGCGTCGATGACGCCGATCTCGGCGAGGATCGTGATGATCAGGATGGCCCAGATCGGGCTGTGCAGCTTCGGGTGGACCCAGCAGATGCGCTCCGGGATCAGCCGGTCGAACGACCAGGCGAAGACGATTCGGCTGCAGTAGAAGAAGTAGGTCTGCGCCAGGTTGATCAGCGTGTAGATCCACACGATGGCCACGATCAAGATCAGGATGAAGTTCGGGCTGACGACGGCCGCGTAGAAGGTGATGAAAGGCATCGCCGCCACGCCGGCCGCTGGTGTCTGGCCCAGGAAGCTTTCGGCCGCGATCCACTCTAGCGGAACCAGCCGTTGTAGCAGAAGAGCGCCGACGACGAAGATCGCCCACGTGGCGATCAGCGACGACCACGAGCCGGCCAGCAGCGTCGTCTCCGCCTGCTTGACCTCGCCGGCGAAGAACGTCGGGATGTAGTAGCCGTAGAACACCCAGAAGCCCATGATCAGCCCGGCCAGCGTCATGACTGCCACGTTCGGGTTGATCACCATCCCGTTCGCTTCCGCCAGGGCGACGCGGCCCTCATAACTGCCGGCGCCCATGAACTTGTCCCAGGCCGCCGGGAACGAATCCGCCGGCGCCGTGCCCAGCTGGAAGTACAGGATCGCCCAGGCCAGCAGGCCCAGGAAGAACCCGACTTCCAGGATGCGCACAATCGTCCGGGTGGGAAGGATCATCAGCAGGAAAGTGATGATCGTGCACACCGTCCCGATGACGATGATGCCGACCCTGCTCGACGACCATCCGGCGAACTCGACCAGGGCCGGATTGTTGAAGATGATCCCCATCGTGCGGGCCAGCGTTGGGACCGCCGTGGACGGGATCCAGGCGATCAGTGACCCGGCGACCATCCCGCTGAAGATGACCAGCGTCCAGCTGGCAGCGAACGCCAGAGGGGCGCTCAGCACGCGGCTGCCCAGCGTGTAGTCGGCCGCCGAGCGAGGCATGGTGGCCCCGATCGCGGAGTAGGTGTAGGCATGGAAGAGGCAGAAGAACATGGCGACCGTGAGCACGCCAATGATGCTGCTGCCCGGCCACACGCCTGCGATCCACGAGTACGGGATCAAGCCTGAGGATGACAAGCTGATGCAGTGGACACCGAAGACCATCGCACCGAACACGCCGATGGTTCGGATCAGGCCGGAGCTCTTGCGAGCGTAGAGCTTGCGATCGCCTCCGGCTGGTGCAACCATCTCGGCCATAATGGCATTCCTCCTCGAATCATTCTCGGATGGTTCGATCTTCACACCAACAAATGGCCGGTGACACCTCCTTCCCACCCCGGCGCAGACCGGGATGAGTCATTGTGACTCCGCAGCGCGGCGCCGGCATGCACCGTCAGCGGTGTGGTCCCCTTGACCGGCTTGTCGTCCCACGCCACCCGGGCGCACACAGCGCTCGACGTGACAGTGGACTCATGCCTGCAGGCCACCGGGCAGCTGAAGCATAAGCGAGTGAGCGGTGAGGGAAGCAGCCGGCTGCATCGAACGTCATCACTCCAGGCGGGACGGGGAGGAGTCCATACGCGCGATCCCTCCCCGCGTTACCAGATGCCCATCCGTGGGGCGGCTTCGTGGCCTGCGAGACTGAGTTGGCGATGATAACCACGCCGCACCAGTGTGCCGTTCCTGACTCGAATGAGCCACTCGGCGTCGTGCGCCGACGGCCTACAATGGAACCCTCGGGCAATCGGACTAGTTCGTGGTATACACGCCGATAGCGTAGGCGAGGGATCTCCGGCAGATGGCCTGGCGCTGATCTTCCCACCTATTATAGGGATGGAATCGTTTGGGGGGCAAGGAAAAAGTCGCCTCCCACCGGACGATTGGCAGGAGCCTGAGCAGATGCTCACGACAGCCCGCCGTCGTCGTTGAGGTTAGCATGGAGTCAGCATGCACATTCTGAGACGTGCCATAGGCCCGTGGCAGGCAAGGCGTGCGGCCGACGCCGAAAGAGACATCCGTGACTGGCACGAGGCCTGTCTGGTCGTGGTCGCGGGCTGTGCCAAGGGCCTTCGGGACCCCCAACTGCCTCGCGCCGACATCGGCGTGACGCTGGACAACGTTGACAGGGCGTTCTTCCGCGTGCGCGACGCTGGGTCTGGCGCCCAGCAGGCACTGCGGCGGCGGGCCCCCGAGCTGAGGACCCGGATCCGCCGCTGCACGGAGGCGCTCGTCGAGTTGCGGAACGACACCGCCCGCTTCTTGATTCGTGCCCAGGGGCCCACGCCGCCTTACCTGCAGAAGCAGGAGACTGCCACGGGCCAGCCGGAGGCCTACCAGCGGGCACTGCAAGACGTCGGTCAAGCAGCCATGGCGCGCTCGCTGGCTGTCGAGCGCGACCTGGACCAGCTGTGGGCGGACCTGCAGCTGATGCTCACCCAGCCCACCGAGCCGTCTGCGCAAAGCTAGCCGCGCAGGGAAAGCTCGCCTACGCCGGGCCCCGGGTTCTGGGGCTTGACGGCCCCCGATTCCGGTGATATTATGTCTTTTTGCAATCCACGGGCGCCTCCCGAGAGGCCTGCGGGAAACGGTCTGCCAGCGCGGCAGATGGTTCCCCGCGCTTTTGTGTCCGGCGGCTGGCTCTTAAGCGCACCGCAATCAAGGAGAAGCTTGATGGCTTCGATCATGGCCCAGAAGCTGTACTCGCGGATCCCGGACATCTTCCCCCTGCCCACGCTGATTGATGTGCAGACCGAACCCTTCGAGTGGCTGAAGGGCGAGGGCTTGCGGGATCTGTTCGAGGAAATCTCGCCGATCGAGTCGTACAACGGCGGGATGAAGCTGTTCTTCCCCAGCACCAGCCGCGAATCCAAGGAGTTCGGCCTCAAGTTCTGGTTTGAGGATCCCAAGCACGACATCGATGAGTGCGTGGAGCGCGACCTGACCTTTGCCGCGCCGCTGTATGTCTCGGTCCTACTCGCCGGCAGCGAGGTGCCTGAGCCGATCAAGCAGGACATCTTCCTGGGCGACTTCCCGCTGATGACCGACAAGGGCACGTTCATCATCAACGGGACGGAACGTGTCGTTGTCTCGCAGCTGATCCGCTCCCCGGGCGTGTACTTCGAGGCGCCCGAGGACCGCGCCACGGGCCGGCGCCTGGCCTCGGCCAAACTGATCCCCGACCGCGGTGCGTGGATGGAGTTCGAGACGCGCAAGAGCGACTACATCACGCTCAAGTTCAATCGCAAGCGCACCGTGCCGGTCACGGTGTTCCTGCGGGCCCTGGCGGCCGTGGATGACGGCCTGCACACGGCGCCGCTCGGCGACGGGTCGGATGAAGAGATCATCTCGCTGTTCTTCGCCGCCGATAACAACCCCGACCATCCCTACATCGCTACCACCATTCGCCAGGAGCCCACCTGGGAGATCAAGGAAGGGCGCACCCTGGCGGAGGAGGCGCTGATCGAGTTCTATCGCCGGATGCGCCCTGGCGACCCCCCGACTCTCGACAACGCCCGCGAGTACATGCGCGATCAGCTGTTCGACCCGCGCCGCTATGATCTGGAGCGTGTCGGACGCTACAAGCTGAACACGAAGCTCCAACTCGACCAGACCGCTGTTCCGCTCAGCCACCGGCGCGTGACCAAGTGGGACATCGTGCGCCTGGTGGAACGCATCATCCTGATCAACAACGGGATCTTGAACCCGGATGATATCGACCACCTGGGCAATCGCCGGGTGAAGACCGTCGGGGAGCTGATCCAGGGCAAGCTGCGCGTTGGCCTGCGGCGGATGGAGCGCGTCATCCTGGAGCGCATGTCGATCCGCGATCAGGAGCAGCTCTCCCCGATGACGCTGATCAACATCCGCCCGGTGGTGGCCGCCATCCGCGAGTTCTTCGGGTCGTCGCAGCTCTCGCAGTTCATGGACCAGACCAATCCCCTGGCTGAGCTGCGCCACAAGCGGACGCTGTCCGCCCTTGGCCCAGGCGGGCTGCGCCGCGAGCGAGCCGGCTTCGACGTCCGCGACGTCCACCACTCGCACTACGGCCGGATCTGCCCGATCGAGACGCCCGAGGGCCCGAACATCGGCCTGATCGGCCGCCTGGCGTCCTATGCCAAGGTCAATCGCTTTGGTTTCATCGAGACGCCCTATCGGAGGGTCTTCAAGCAGCTGTATGCCGACGACGCGCGCCTGGTCGGGCGTAAAGTGCGCGGCGACCTCGTCGATCCCAAGTCCGGCAAGGTCCTGGTCGCGGACGGCGGGCGGCTCACGGCCCAGCAGGCCAAGAGCCTGGCGAAGTTTGAAGGCCCGATCCCTGTCGTTCCGTTCGTCTCAGACGAGGTGCTCTACCTCTCGGCCGACGATGAGGATCGTTGGGTGATCGCTCAGGCCAACACGCCGCTCACCGATGACCATGAGTACGTGCGGGCGACGGTTTCAACCCGCAATCACGGTGACTTCGGCTTCCGCGAGCCGACGGACATCGATTTCATGGACATCGCGCCGCGCCAGATCGTCGGCGTCAGCGCGGCGCTGATCCCGTTCCTGGAGCACGACGACGCCAACCGCGCCCTGATGGGCTCGAACATGCAGACGCAGGCCGTCCCGCTCATCCGTCCCGAGGTGCCGCTGGTGTCCACCGGCATGGAGTCGAAGGCGGCGATCGACTCGGGGCAGGTAGTGCTGGCCGACGTGGACGGCGAGGTTGAGTCAGTCACCGGCAGCAAGATCGTTGTCAGATCGGGGCGCGAGCGCCGGCAGTTCAACCTGCGCAAGTACAACCGCTCCAATCAGAGCACATGCATCGACCAGCGGCCGGCCGTCATCAAGGGCCAACGGGTCCACAAGGGTGACATCATCGCTGACTCGTCGTCGACGGCCAATGGCGAGCTCGCACTGGGCCAGAACGTCCTGTGCGCCTTCATGTCCTGGGAGGGTGGCAATTTCGAAGACGCCATCCTGATCTCCGAGCGCCTGGTGCAGGAGGACCGCTTCACCTCGGTGCACATCGAGAAGCACGAGGTCGAGGCGCGCGACACCAAGCTGGGCCCGGAGGAGATCACCTACGACATTCCCAACGTGGGCGATGAGGCGCTGCGCGACCTGGGCGAGGACGGCATCATCCGTGTCGGCGCCGAGGTCGGGCCGAACGACATCCTGGTCGGCAAGATCACGCCCAAGGGCGAGAAGGAGCTCAGCCCCGAAGAGAAGCTTCTGCGTGCGATCTTCGGGGAGAAGGCGCGCGAAGTGAAAGACACGTCGCTGCGGATGCCGCACGGTGAACGCGGCAAGGTCGTCGACGTCAAGATCTTCACGCGCGAGGAGCACCGGGATCTGCCACCGGGAGTGGAGAAGATGGTGCGCGTCTCGGTCGCGCAGAAGCGCAAGGCCACCGAGGGCGACAAGATGGCCGGGCGCCACGGCAACAAGGGTGTGATCTCCAAGGTCGTCCCGGTGGAGGACATGCCGTTCCTCGAGGACGGCACGCCGGTCGACCTGATCCTGAATCCGCTGGGCGTCCCGGGCCGCATGAACATCGGCCAGATCCTGGAAGCTCACCTCGGGTGGGCGGCCGACCGGCTTGGCTTCCGCGCCGTGACGCCTGTGTTCGACGGTGCCGATGAGGCCGAGATCGAGGCCGAGTTGGCCCGCGCCTGGATGATTGACCGCGCCTGGGATGAAGTCGGCGAACGGGCGTGGGCTTGGGTCAAGGAACAGGGCTACTACCAGGAAGATGCATTCGAGGATGACGGGGAGGTCCGCCGCCTGTACCTCGAGAACTGGCTGGTCGACAAGGGCTATGACGCCGAGTCGCTGGCCATCTCTCCTGTCTATGCCCGGCGTGCGGCACTCCGCGAGTGGCTGAAGGAGCAGGGCTTCGATCCGGACACGATGCTGGCCTTCGAGGGCGAGCCAGTTCCGGTCCCCGAACGCGCCCGGATGGACGCCGCTGCGGTCGAGACATGCCTGCGCCTGTGGGTGGAAGCCAATGGCGGCAAGGGGAAGGCTGCCAAGGACATCCGCGCCGCCGCCGAGCAGGTGATGACCGAGACCCGCGTGCCACTGCCCACACTGGGCAAGCAGGCCTTGCTGGACGGCAAGACGGGCCTGCCGTACGACCAGCCGGTCACGGTTGGCAACATCCTGATGATGAAGCTCCACCACCTGGTGGAGGACAAGGTCCACGCGCGCTCGACCGGCCCGTACTCGCTGGTCACTCAGCAGCCACTGGGCGGCAAGGCCCAGTTCGGCGGCCAGCGATTCGGGGAGATGGAGGTCTGGGCGCTTGAGGCATACGGCGCGGCCCACACGTTGCAGGAGATGCTGACCGTCAAGTCGGACGATGTCCAGGGGCGTGTCAAGACCTACGAGGCGATCGTCAAGGATGCGCCCGTGGAAGAACCCGGGATTCCCGCCTCCTTCCGGGTCCTGGTCAAGGAGCTGCAGAGCCTGGGTCTGTCCGTCGAGGCGCTGGGCGAAGACGACGAGCTGCTCAAGTTCGGCAAGGAGGAGGATCGAACGCGCCCGGCGCGGCTCGGCCTCGGCTTGCTGGACATGGATCCTGGCTTCTAGGGCGCCACCCTAGTTGCCTGACAACTGATCTTGACGGCTGTGGAGGCGGGTGGTAGGATTGACATTCGCCCGCACAGTATCGAAGGGGTAGGGGAGCTCGAACTCCCTGCCCGAACCGAATAAGAACGGTGTCCATGCGGAGGCCATCGTGCACGACGGATGGCCTCCGACGTTGGAAAGAGGCCGGGGCGGAAGCCCCGGGTCCATCTGGAGGCAGAGAGTGCCCACGATCAACCAGTTGGTGCGCAAGGGCCGGACGGCGAAGAAGGTCAAGACCAAGGCACCGGCGCTGCAGTTCAGCCTGAACACAATGAAGCAGCGCCGCGATAGCGTCGCCAAGGGATCGCCCCAGAAGCGCGGTGTGTGCACGCAGGTGCGCACGCAGACGCCCAAGAAGCCGAACTCGGCGCTGCGCAAGGTCGCCCGCGTGCGGCTGACCAACGGAATTGAGGTATCGGCCTACATCCCGGGCGAAGGTCATTCGTTGCAGGAGCACTCGGTGGTGCTCGTGCGCGGCGGCCGTGTGAAGGACCTCCCCGGTGTGCGCTATCACATCGTGCGCGGCACGTTGGACACCACGGGCGTCGAAGGGCGCCGCCAGAGCCGCTCCAAGTACGGCGGCAAGCGGCCTAAGGAATAGACCTGTCCGACCGTCGGCGCTCCGCCGGCGGTCCTTGAATCTCAGGAGCTGATCGATGCGACGGAGCAAGCCCACCAAGCGAGTGATCCCCGGTGACGTACGGTACAACAGTGTGCTGGTGGCCGGGTTCGTCAACCGGATGATGCGGCGCGGCAAGCGCAGCACCGGGACGCGCGTCGTCTACGGGGCCTTCGACCTGATCACGGCCCGCGCCAAGCGCGACCCGCTGGAGGTATTCGAGCAGGCGATCAAGAACGCCTCGCCGATGCTAGAGGTGAAACCACGCCGGGTCGGCGGCGCGACATATCAGGTGCCGGTCGAGGTCGGTACGGAGCGGCGAACGGCGCTGGCCATACGCTGGCTGCTGGCCGCGGCCCGGGCCCGCGGCGGCAAGTCGATGTCGGAAAAGCTGGCCGGCGAACTGATGGACGCCGCCAACAACACCGGCTCGGCGATCAAGCGCCGCGAGGAAACCCACAAGATGGCGGAGGCCAACCGCGCCTTCGCCCACTACCGCTGGTAGGGAAGGAGTAGGCTCGGCCTCCGGGCCGGGAACCGCCATGGCACGCGAG
>JAPLGR010000119.1 GCA_026390045.1 Chloroflexota bacterium
GCACCCTCACCGAGTACTACCACCACCTAATGCACATTCCTCGACGAACCGCCGGATGCGGACCCGCATGTCCGGTGGTGTGAGAGGGAGGATGGACAACCCATCCTCCCTACTCGATTCCGGCCATTCTTCCCAGGATGACCCTTGGTCCTCGCGAGTCATTGCACAGCTCGTGCATGCGGCGTTCAGGGAGGGAGGGTATAATGCCTCAAGCTTTCCATTCGGTGGACGTTCTCCTCAGAGGTCCCCTCGCCTTGCTCCTCTGGTTGCTTTGCGGACTTTGGGCTCTGGCCGGACTGGCGCACCTGCTGCACCGGTGGGACCGCCGGGGCCAACGCGATTTCCTGACCGCCTACCTTTGTGTCCTTGCCGTACTGGACGTCTGGCGACCTACCACGTCCGCTCTGGTTGCCACCACGGCAAGCATCCTAGTTCACCTCCCCACTGGCGACCTTGCTCTGACACCTCGGCTGTTCTCGCCTGTGATCCTGCTGTGCATCCTCATGCTCTATGCTGCGGGGAGGACTTCGCAGGCGACAGTGCTGATCGCCTCCATGTTTGGCGCCGGTGTCACGTGGGGGGTGATCCTGCCGTTCCTGGCAGGGTTGGCCGTGCTTGCCGGATGGGTGCCGATTCCTGGTGAGCTGGCAGGTCCGCTCATCGTGGGGGGGACGGTACGGCTGGCGGAACTGCTGGCACTAATGGTCGGCGTATATGCCGCCATTGTCAGCTACCAGTTCATCGCCAACCGCGCCGTGCCGCGATGGGCTTCCGGAAGTCTGGCGCTGCTGGTGGCGGGAATGGTGCAGGCCGTGCTGTATGGGTTGGGGACATTCTCGAGCGGCGACGCCTGGCCGGGCAAGCTCCTTGGTGAGGTGGGCGGCTCGCTGATCTCGATGGTTGCGATCATCCCCATCGCAGTTGTCTCCCTGACCTGGTTGGGGCAGCGGATGCGGAGGGAGGCGATCGCGTTCCCCGATCGGCCGGCACTCTCGGTCTTCAAGGAGACGCTCGACCTGCGCCGATCTTTGGCGGAATCGCGCGAGACGGTCAGTCGGCTGAGTGGAACGCTCGCCATCCTCAACAGCGCCCGGCACGTGATCGTCCAGGCGGTTGATCCCGGCCAGCTGATGCAGGACATCTGCCAGTTGCTGGTCGGCGCGCGGCACTACCAGTTTGCCTGGATTGGGCTGAAGCGGGAGGGAGACACGGTCGTGTTTCCGGCGGGCGAAGCCGGGATCGGGCCGGGATACCTGGACGCCGTTACCGTCACATGGGATGACGCGCCCACCGGGCGGGGCCCGATGGGCACGGCCATTCGCGAGAACCGCGCTAGTGTCGTGAGCGATACACGGACCGATCCGAAATTCCGGCTGTGGCGCAGCGAGGCTGTGCCCCGCGGGTACTTGTCGATCGTTGGCCTGCCCATGCGTGCGGGCGGCGAGGTGGTCGGCGGGCTGGCCGTGTACGCCGACCGGACGTCGGCCTTCGGGCACGACGAGATCGAGTTGCTGCAGGGTGTGGCGGATGACCTGGCGCACGGGTTGGGCCGCGTGAGGGCAGAACAACAGAATGCCCGGCGCCTGCGACAGCTGGACATCCTGCGTGCCATGACGCAGGACATGATCTCGCTGCGTGACCTTTCCCGGCTGCAGGAGCGCATGCTGCAGCGAGCTGTGGAGTTGCTCGAAGGGAGTTCTGGTGGGCTGTACTTGTGTGACACCGAGAGCCGCCGGCTTCGGGGCAGCGCTGGCTTCCGGCTGCCAGTTGAATTGCGCGGGGTCGAACTTGATTTCGGTGAGGGAGCGGCGGGCCGCGCGGCCGAAACCAAGCAGGGGGTGATCGTCCCCGACTACCGGACCTGGCCGGATCGCTCCGGGGCTTTCGCCCCCGACGTACCGTTCCAAGCCGTCTTGGCGGCTCCTATGATCTGGCAGGGCGAGGTGATCGGCGTGATCGATGTCCTGCGGGACGAGCAGATGATGCCGTTCACCTCCGATGAACTTGACCTGCTGCAGCTGTTTGCCAATCAGGCGGCTCCCGTCCTGGAGAACGCATCGCTCTTCGCCCGTGCCGACGCGGAACGCCAGCGCCTGGGCCTGCTGGTGGACATCGGCCGCAATCTGGCCTCAGACGAGGATCCCGATGCCCTCCTGCAGCAAGCCGTCAGCATGACGACTCAACAACTGGGGGGACGATCGGGAAGCGGCTTCATCGTTGACCCAAGCAGTGGTGGGCTGCACCTCAAGGCTGTCTGCCGCGCCGACGGCCTTCCAGTGGACGACCTTGCACCTCGCCTCGATCTGCTGCCCGGCCACGGGCTCGAAGGCTGGGTGGCGGAACACCGACAGGCCTGCCGCGTGGACGACGTCCGGTCCGACCCGCGCTGGGTGCGGATTCCAGATGTGGACGAGGCCGGGGGGACCGCCATCAGCGCGCCCCTGCTGGTTGAGGATCGCGTGCTAGGCGTCATGACGATCCTGGGCAACGTGGCCTTCACCCAGGATCACTTGGATCTGCTGGAGGCAATCTCCAGGCAGGTGGCGCTGGCCCTGTCGAATGCCGGCCGGTTCAAGGAGCTGGAGCGCCGATTCCTTGAACAGGTGGCGGTACAGCAGGTGGCTCAGGTCATCAGCCGCAGGCTGGAGATGCAGCCTCTGCTCGAGGAGGTGTGCCGGCAGGTGGCCGGTGTCCTGCACTACCCGAACGTCGAGATCATGCTTGTTGAGGGCGAAGACCTGGTCATGTGCGCGGCCCAGGGGGCTGAGCAAGCCGTCGGGATGCATGTGCCGCTGTCGAAAGGCATTGTCGGACGTGTGGCCCGGACCGACCAGACCGCGCTTGTCCCGGATACGCAGCTTGACCCGGACTACGTCATAGCCATCCCCACGACGCGATCCGAGATCGTCGTGCCGCTCCGCAAGGGACACGTGGTCATCGGCGTGCTCAACGTCGAGTCGCCCGTCCTGCGCGGCCTCACTGAGGACGACGCGCGATTACTGTCGCTGCTGGGTGACCAGGTTTCGGTCGCCATTGAGAACGCTGCGCTGTACGACCGCCTCAGGCGGCACAGCACCGACCTGGAGCAAACCGTTGCCGAACGGACGGCGCGGCTGGCGGAAGCGCTGGAGCTGGCCGAGGAGGCCGATCGCCTCAAGACCCAGTTTGTCGCTGATGTCTCCCACGAGCTCCGCACACCGCTGACCAACATCCGCCTGTACCTGGAGCTGATCGGCCAGGCCAGCCGCGAGCGCTTCGAGGAGTATCTGAAGACGCTGAACCGTGAGACGGAGCGCCTGGTCGACCTGATTGAAGACCTGCTGGCGATCTCGCGCCTCGACGCAGGAACACACCCGCCGCAACCTGTCTCGCTGGACCTGAACGAGCTGGCGCGCGGGCTGGTCTCAGATCGCAAACGGCTGTTTGACGACCGCCAGATCGAGGTGGTCTTCCAGCCCGACGAAGACCTGCCCAGGGTGGTGGCGGACGAGCGAATGCTCACCCAGGTGTTGGCCAACTTGATGACCAACGCCATGAACTACACGCTACCTGGCGGCCGCGTCTCCATCTCCACTGATGTGACCTCCCAAGACGGGGCGGAATGGGTGACGCTTCAGGTGGCGGACACGGGGCTGGGAATCCCTGCAGGTGAAGTGGGCCAGGTGTTTGAGCGCTTCTTTCGCGGGGCCGCCAGCCGGAAGATGGGGACGCCGGGAACGGGGCTCGGACTGTCGATCTGCAAGGAGATCCTGGACCGACACAAGGGGCGCATTAGTGTGCAGAGTCGGTCCGGCGAAGGGAGCACGTTCACCATCTGGCTCCCGAAGCCCTGACCCCTGCCGACGGGCTCGCGCGCGCCCGCCGGGCGCACTTGGGCAGTTTCCACGCCGCGCGGTCCCACATTCGGCCATCCTTCCCTCGTGTTCAGCAGCATGATGCGCGTTGGCCGTGTGGAAGCCGCGCGGGTGCGTCGGTTCTTGGCAGATCGCGGAATTCCACCAAGCTTCCCATGCCTTCCTCTCCTGCTGGTCAGGCCCTCCGACATGCGGGACGGACCCAATGGCAGCATCAGATGGTGAGGCGGGAAGGGGCTGTCCCCGCACGAACCTAGGCGCGGGAAGTGAGATCCAGCTGCAAGTGCATGGCGATGGGGGCGTAGGTAAAGCGATGGATGGGCGAGGGCCCGTGGGCGGCGAGTGCTTCGCGATGCAAGGCGGTGCCGTATCCCTTGTGGAGTGCGAATCCGTACTCGGGGTAGGCCGCGTCCAGCTCAGCCATGCGCTGGTCGCGCGTCACCTTGGCGATCACGGACGCCGCGGCGATGGACAGAGCGCGGGCGTCGCCATGCGTCAGCGGAGTCTGAGGCGTGCTCACGCCGGTGAGGAACAGGGGGTCGATCAGCAGGTGATCGGGCGCGGGCGAGAGAGCGGCGAGTGCCGCGCGCATGGCGGCACGCGTGGCGGCAATCAGTCCGATGGCATCCACTTGGTCTGCCGGTATCTCGCCAACCCCGACGGCGAGTGCGAGTTCGCAGATCCTCGCTGCCCATATCTCTCGCTGCCGGCGCGTCATCACCTTGGAATCGCGTACGCCGGGAAGCAGACTGGGCAGATCGTCCCGGTTCGGGGGAAGGACTACCGCAGCGGCCACCACCGGCCCGGCCCAGGCGCCGCGCCCAGCCTCGTCCAACCCGGCGACGAAATGTGCGCCGCGCTGCCACAGAAGTTGCTCGTATACAAGGTCGGGCCGTGCCGGGAGCTCAGCGCGATGGGCCATAGCGGCCGTGCGCAGCGTACCAGCGGATGCGCAGCAGATCGGTAAGCATGGCGACCGAATCGCGAGCTAGGCGCACCCGGCTTCCGGTGACGTAATACCAGGGAATCGGGATCTCCACCACGTGGTATCCGCGCCGACGCGCAAGGAAAAGCACTTCCACGTCGAACGTCCATCCGTCCAGGACCTGCAGCTCAAAGAGCTCTTCAGCCGCGTCGGCGCGGAAGCACTTGAATCCGCATTGCGTATCTTGCAGGCCGGGAACGGCGAGTGCCCGCACGAGCAGGTTGAAGCCGCGGCCCACCCAGTGGCGGTGGGCCGGTTCACCATAGCGGATGGCGCCCGGGGCCTCGCGCGAGGCGATAGCGATGGGGACATCTCGCAGGGCCGGCGGCAGGAAGCGCGGCACCTGTTCGATCGGCATCGACAGATCCACATCGCAGATGAAACGGTAATCGCCGGTGGCGGCCAGGATGCCGCGGCGGACCGCCAGCCCCTTGCCGCGCCGGGGCTCACGCAGGACGCGCAAGCCGGCGTGTTTCCGAGCGAACGCCTCCGCCACCTCGGCGGTACGATCCGTGCTGCCGTTCTCGACAACAATGATCTCGGCGTCTGGCGAGTGCGCCGCCAGGAAGGCCAGGATGCGGGTCAGGCTGTCGGGGAGACGGTCCTGTTCATTGTGGGCGGGAAGGATGATCGACAGCGGCGGAGGCAAAGCTGCCCTCGGCCGGGCGCCGGCGCTAACCGAACGGCGACCCGTGCAGGAAGATGTAGGCGAAACCCGCGATGATGATCAGCTCCCCGAGGATGAGCATGGCCAAGAGGATCACCCACTGGCGGCGCGTGATGCCGCCTCGCCGTCGGCGAGGGGTCGCGCGCTTCAGCGGCTCTGGTGCAGCAACCGGGGCTTCCACGAAGGCCTCGGCGGCCTGCGAGGCGGAAGCGGCCGGCGACGGAGCGCGGCGGCCAGCGCGCAGCAGGCCCGGGCGGAGCTTTGGCGCAGCGCCGGATGGGCCGGCGGCCCACGCCTCCTCCTTGGCGACCTCAGACAGCTCGGACGGAGGCGCCTCCTTCATCTCTCGAGCCGCCTCCAACTCGGCGCGAGCCTCGGCCTGGCGTTGCGCAACGGTTGCTGCAAGGTCTGCGGTCGCAACCGGTTCTGGTTCGGCGACGGGGCCGGCGGGCCGGGGTGAGGTGAGCGACTCAAGTACTGCGCCAATGTCCTCCCCGTCCATGATGGCCGGGAACTTCTGCAGGTTGGAGGCAAAGTGGTCAATGGCGTCTGCCAGGACGATGCGAACGCTCGGGCGAGCCGTGTCGACATGAGTCCGGGGATTGGTGAAGATCAGCACCGATTCGATCTCGGGCAGCGGGTAACCCTGGCCCTTCAGGAAACGCAGCAGCTGGTTGGCCATGGTCAGGGCGATGCCCTGCAGGTTGGGGCGGACGCGCTTGAATCGGCGAGCCCCGCCGTCGAACGTCAGCCACTCATCCAGCTTCGCCCGGTAGATGCCGCGGATCGGTGTGGGGACAAGCACCCTGACACCCTGAGGGCTGAGGAGGATGAGCGGAATGATGACGTTGGTGCCCGGGATAAGCTGGTTGCGGACGAGCACATGCTCGTCCCCCAGGCTCTTCAGCAGCCGCTGGGTGACGGCGAGTTGGGCTTCCATCTCGCCATGCCAGCGCATGCCGAACCGGAGCGTGCCACGCAGCCGGTTCTCCAGGCTGATGGCGCCGCTCTCATCGCGAAATGTGGAACGCTCGATGACGATCATGGCAGATCCTTCTCGGCCTCCACCGCGAACGATGGCTTCGTCGTGATTATAAGGCGAACCCACACGGCGACAAGCGGGCTATGCCACCGCCTTATAATGAGGCTGGGAGAGAGAGACATGCATTGGCAACGCAGGTGGATAGCGTGGCTGCTGGCGGCGGCGCTCCTTCTGGGAGCCAGGCCGCAGGCGCAGGCGCAATCGGAGGCACTGGTCCTGGTGCTCGAGGCCAAGGGGGCGTTGACCCCCGCCATGGCGGAGTATCTCGACCGAGGGCTGCGGCTGGCCGAGACGCGCCAGGCTGAAGCGCTCGTGCTCCAGCTTGACACCCCTGGCGGATCCATCGACCTGATGAACCGCATGGTCCAGTCTATCCGCGGCAGCCAGGTGCCCGTGATCGTCTTCGTCGCGCCGCGCGGGGCGATCGCCGGCAGCGCCGGGACGATCCTCGTCCTGGCCGGGCACGCCGCAGCCATGGCGCCAGAAACTGCCATTGGCGCCGCCAGCCCGGTCGGCTCTCAGGGCGAAGACCTCGGCGAAACGATGGAGGCCAAGGAGAAGGAGATCCTCAAGGCCGAGGCACGGGGATTGGCCGAACGACGCGGCGAGGCTGCCACGGCGCTGGCCGAAGCCGCCAT
>JAPLGR010000402.1 GCA_026390045.1 Chloroflexota bacterium
CCTCCCTCAACCCCCCACATCATTTGTAGGTCGCGGCGGCGAGCTGGCCGAGCTCTCACGGCAGCTCACCGACACCGAAACGCGGCTGGCGACGCTCGTCGGGCCAGGAGGGGTCGGCAAGACACGTCTGGCGTTGCAGGCGGCGCGAGGCGTGCTGGACTTGTTCCCCGACGGGGTGTTCTTCGTGCCGATCGGCTCGGTCGAGACCCCGCACTTCCTCCTCAGCGCGATGGCTTCTGCTTTCGGTTTCGCCTTCGATACACTGGGCAGCGGCGTTCAGTCGAAGGATCAACTGATGGACTATCTTGCACCGCGCAAGCTTCTGGTGGTCCTAGACGGCTTCGAGGGCCTCCTAGAGGCTGCCGGGATGCTGGGCGAGCTGGTCACCCGGGCTCCACATGTCCGGCTCCTGGTCACTTCCCGCGAGCGCCTGCGCGTCCAGGGGGAATGGGTCATGACGCTGGACGGGCTGCCCGTCCCCGCTGACCTGAAGGCAGCGGACCCGGGCGACGCGCTGGCGCTGTTTGAGGCGCGAGCCACTCAGGTGCGTGAGGGACGCGGGCTGACACCTGATGAGCGGCAGGGCGCGATCCGCATCTGCAGCCTCGTGCAGGGATTGCCACGGGCGATCGAATTGGCCGCCGTCTGGGTGCGCGCGCTGTCCTGCAGCGATATCGCCCATGAGATAGAGCACGACTTGGATTTCCTGGTCTCGGACTCGCGCGACGCGACGCCGGCCCATCGCAGCCTGCGGGCCATCTTCAATCACTCATGGAGCGCTCTGACCGCCGAGCAACAGACTGCGCTCCAGGGGCTATCGATCTTCCAGGGCGGCTTCGAGCGGGCAGCGGCCCAGGCCGTCTGCAGCGCGGATGCGCCCATGCTCTTGGAGTTGATCGACAAGTCGCTGATCCGTCGCAATGCCCTCAACCGGTTTGACATGCATCCCGCGATCCAGCGCTACGCTCTCGACTCGCTCCACGGAGACGCGCAGGCCTTGTACACACTGCGGCAGCGGCACAGCCGGTTCTACCGAAGCTGGATGGGCAGCCTCACCGATGACATCCTGGGTGTGGCGATGCAGGCATCCCGGCGCGCCCTCGCCCCCGAGATGGGGAATCTGCGGGCCGCCATGGAGTGGTCCGTCCTGCATGAGCCTTCAAACTCCGCCCTCCCCGCTCTGGCGGATTACTTCTCCCTCTTTATCGTGAAGGCCTGGGGGGAAGGCCGGGATGCCTTTGCCCATCTGGCTGAGGCGATACTGGAGACGAACGCCGCGATTGACGAGGCCGCCGCTGGGCGAGACCCGTGCTATCCGAGCGCCCGCGCCCGCCAGGCCTTCTTCGCCAGCAACCTGGGATGGATCGAGGAGAGCGATGCGGTCTCCCGCGCCTGCCTGGACGGACTGAACACGTTTGGGATGGGTGAGGAACTTTCGATCTGCCTGCACAACCTGGGTGTCAACGCCGGCTTCCGGGGGGAATTCGACCAATCCGTGGAATTGCTCGAGAAGGCCATCCGGCTGGGCTCGCACAGCCGAACCGTGGCCTGGCCCTCCTACTACATCTGGCTGGGCCACACATGGTATCAGCGTGGTGAGTATGAGAAGAGCCGGCAGGCATTGCAGGAGGGTCAACGCCTTTTCATCGAGCGCGGCAGCCCATGGGGCGGGGCCTTCGCGCTCAGCAAGCTGGGGCTTGTGATGGAGGGCACTGGCCTCTTCGAGAAGGCTATGGACTGCCAGCGTCAGGCGCTGGAGGTCTTCCATGGATACAGCGACCGCGTGGGCCAGGCCTACTGCCTCAGCCGGATGAGCGTCGATGCCTACGCGCTCGGGGACTACGAGCACGCGGTTGAGTGCGCCCAGCAGGGCTTTGAGATCTTCCGCGAGGCCGGACATCGTTTGGGACTCCAGGTCTCGCGATGCCGCCTAGGCTTTGCCTATCTGGGACAGGGACGGAGAACGGAAGCTTGGTCTGTGCTGCTTCTTGCCCTGAGGGGTGCGCAGGAACACGATCTCGTGCCCACCAGCCTTTATGCGCTCACTGGCCTTGCGGCTTGCCTCGCGCAAGAGGGGAAGCGCGCGCAAGCAGGCGAGCTGCTGTCCCTGGTGCAATCTCATCCACAGACACTCGGTCTCTATCTCGAACTTGCGCGACGGTGGCTGGCCGATGTTGAGGCAGCCCCTCGATCAGGCACTTCAGGGGACCTGGATGCAGTGGCCGAATCTCTGTTGGCTGGCGCGCCCGGACCATAGCGCGACCCGCTCTGCGGTTGCCTCTCTGGCCCGGGCGTCCTACAATACGACCACCTGCGAGGCTTTCGATGACGGCGACTCCCCCCCACATCCTTGTGGTCGATGATGAACCTGACACGCTCGGGCTGGTGCAGCTGACACTTGAGACTGCCGGCTTCAAGGCAGATGCAGCCGGTTCGGGCGGCGAGGCGCTGCTGCTTGCCCAGAAGCAGGCTTACGATCTGATCTTGCTGGACATCATGATGCCGGACATGTCCGGCTTTGATGTCTACAAGCGCCTACAAACGACCTTGACCACCGTGCCCCCCGTGGTGTTTCTGACCGCCAAGAACCGCCCTGAGGACCGGGAGGCCGGGGAGGGCCTAGGGGCCGCAGCGTACCTGCTCAAGCCCATCACCCGGGGCCAGCTGCTGGATGTCCTGCGGCGCACACTGGGCGAAAACCACTAGCCTGATGCGACCCTTCGAATCGAATCTGGCCTTCGTCCGAGCCTGCCTGGCGGAGCTGCGGGACTACGAGCGCGCCGAAACGCTCTTCTGGACGCTGTCTGCGCGACCTCCGGCGCACTCCCCTCCATTCCTTCAGATGACGCTGGGCAACATCGCGCTGGCGCTCGATGAAATGCGAGCGGTCGAGGCCAGGCTGAGCCCCGAAGAGCGTACCGCTCTCACGCGTGCACAGACCGAGTGGGAGAGCCGCTGGACGAGTCGGTCCGCGCGGCTCGAGACCAAGGCCCTGCATGAGGTCGCCTCTCGCATTGCACAATGGCGAACGTACGTCACCGAAGCGCTGGAGAGCAAGGATCTGACGGATTACCCCGCCAACGTGCGGCCGCGCCTGTGCGCCGCACGCCTCCTGGAGGGGCTGGGTGCGAGCTACGAGAAGGCCAGTAGATCACTTGCTGAATTGGTGGCAATTGACGCACGCCTGGACGCGCGGATGGAGGAAGGCCCGTGTGTGCTGGGCCCAGAGATGGCGGCCATCTACCCTCTCACGCCTGTCCACCGCTTCCTCTACCGTCGTCCCCGACGATCAACGGCTGGCAGGTAGCCTCGCAGCCTCGGTTGCACCTCGCACCAGGAATCATCGGCGGCCCCAGATGGGGCCGCCGATGGCATGGCCGCATGGCTGACCGGCCGTCAGCCTACTTTGCGTAGTCGACGGCGCGTGTCTCCCGGATAACCGTCACTTTGATTTGCCCGGGGTACTGCATCCCTTCCTCGATCTTCTTGGCCACCTGGCGCGCCAACCGCGTCGCCTCCAGATCGTCGATGTCCTCCGGCAGGACGATGACCCGGATCTCACGGCCCGCCTGCAGCGCGTAGCTCTGGGAGACGCCCTTGAAGGAGTTGGCGATGTCCTCCAAACCCTTGACGCGCTTGATGTACTGCTCGAGGCTTTCCCGCCGCGCTCCCGGTCGCGCCCCGCTGATGGCATCGGCCGCCTCAACAATCACGGCCTCCACCGAAACCTGATCCACTTCGTGGTGATGGGAGGCGATGATGTTGACCACAGCCGCGTTGACGTTGTATCGCTTGGCGAACTCGGCGCCAATGGCGGCGTGCGTCCCCTCCACCTCGTGGTCCATCGCCTTTCCCAGGTCGTGCAGCAGGCCTCCGGCCTTGCAGATCTCGGTGTTGGCGCCGAGTTCTGCCGCGATCACCGCGGCCAGCTGCGCGCATTCGACCGCGTGCGCCAGCTGGTTCTGCCCGTAGGAAGTGCGGAACTTGAGACGGCCGAGCTTCTTGAGGACTTCCGGATGCAGCCCGGGCACGCCGGCGTCGAACGCGGCGTGCTCCGCCTCCTCCACCATCACCCGATCGACCTCGGCCTTGGTCTGCTCGACGACCTTCTCGATGTGCGCCGGGTGGTTGCGGCCGTCCAGTACTAGCTTCTCCATCGCCCGGCGCGCCACTTCGCGGCGGACCGAGTCGAAGGACGAGATGGTGACCGCCTCAGGCGTGTCGTCCACCACCACGTCGACGCCAGCTGCCTGCTCGAAGGCACGGATGTTCCGTCCGTTCCGGCCAATGATCCGCCCCTTGAGCTCGTCCGAGGTCAGGGGGACCACCGAAACGGTCACTTCAGCCACATGTTCCGAAGCAACCCGCTGGATCGCATCGGCGATCAGCTCGCGGGCGCGGCGATCGCCCTCGACCTGGGCCTCCTCCTCGATCTGGCGAATCACCCGCACCATGTCGGCCCGCGCGTCTTTCTCCACTTCGGAGAGCAGCTGGGTCCTTGCTTCTTCCAGGCTCATGCCGGAGACCCGCTGCAGCTCTCGGACCTGCTCAGCGTGCAGTTCGTCCAGTTCGTTGGTGCGCTTGTCGAGCGCACTCTGACGCTTGTTCAACAGTTGGTCGCGCTTCTCAACCTGGTCCATGCGCCGGTCGAGCTCGGACCGGCGGCGGTTCTGCCGCTCCTCCTCGCGTGAAATCTCCGCGCGCCGTCTTGAGGCTTCCCCCTCAGCTTCGTCACGCGTCTTGATGGCGTCGTCCCGCGCTCTGAGCTCAAGTTCCCGCGCCCGGCTCTGAGCGGCGCCGATGATCCGGTCTGCCTCCGCCTGCCGCGCCTTGGTATCCCGATCCACCTGCAGCTGCCGCACGAAATATCCGATGAGCGCGCCCGCAGCCAGCGCGATCACGACTCCCAGGATGGTGCCTACGGTACTCATGCTTTCGCCTCACTTCCCGGCTTAGTTTGTTCCCTGTTCCGTCCAAACGCGGCGCACAGCCGCGCGGATCGTCTCCCAGTCGAAACCTCGTCGGGCGAGCTGGCCGCTCACCCGGCGAATGAATTCCTCCTCCGCCAAGCCTTCCGCCCGGCGAGCGAATCGCTGCGCCGCGCGGTAGGCTGCATCCGATTCATCCACCCCTTCGACCGCCGAGGTGATCGCCTCCTCGGCGACGCCCTTCCGACGCAGCTCCGAGCGAAGCGCTCGCGCTGATCGCGGCCGGAAGGCCTCGCGGTTCTCAACCCAGGTCGCGGCGAATGCCGCATCGTCCACCTGCCGGCTCTGCCGCAAGTGCTCCAGAGCAGCCTGCTGCACCTCCGGCGCCACGCCACGGCGTTCCCAGCCCTGGCGAAGCTCGCTTTCGGAACGCGGCCTCCGGCTGATCAGCCGCAGGGCCTGATGGGTCGCCGCCTGCAGCGACTCCTGCCGCTGTAGCTTCTCCACTTCCTCCGGCGCCAGCCGCTGGCCGACATGCAGTCCCGCTGCCACGGCCGCAGAGAGACTCAACGCCCACGCGCCGTCCAGAAACACATGGACACGCGGTCGTCCTTTGCGATCTGCCTTAAGCGCCGTGACCTCGCCCTGCATGCCTCCAGCCCCCGGAACGAAACGAGCCGTGCACCTGCCCTGCAGGCCACGGCTCTACACAACGACCCCAGGCCGCGCTCGGCCCGGACGCTTGGATCGCGAGGATGATCGATCTCCTCCGCCGCTCAATCCCGCGGTGGAGGGCTAGCTATCAAGGCGAGGCCAAACGCACGATCACTCCCGATGCTCTCTCTCGCCGTACAACGGATCCAATCCTCGCAGTGAAGGTCAGTTGCTAAGCCATGGCCTCGCGGCCCCGATCGATGCTCTGCCTGGCCGCTACGCCGTCGGGTGAGACGGCTTGCGCCGAATCACCCTTCCATGTCCGCTGGCACAGCCTCAGGCTTGAAGCCAGCGCGAACTTTCGTCTCCAGATCCTGCAGCAGCGCCGGGTTGTCCTTCAGCGTCTGGCGCGCATTCTCACGCCCATGCCCGATCCGCTGCTCCCCCACCGTGTAGAACGACCCACGCTTCTCTATCACCCCCAGCGTTACCCCCAGATCCAATACGTCCCCCGCCTTCGAGATCCCCTCGTTGTACAGGATGTCAAACTCCGCTACCTTGAACGGCGGCGCTACCTTGTTCTTCACCACCCTCACCCGCGTCCTCGACCCCACCACT
>JAPLGR010000478.1 GCA_026390045.1 Chloroflexota bacterium
ACGTTCAGTTCGTCGCCGATCAGTCCGGCATACTGGACCACCGTGCGGCGGTCCTCTGCCGTCGGGACGGCGAACGCCGCCTCAGCCAGGGGCTGGCGGACCTTTCGATTCGATCGGCTGCGCGCCGCGTGGCCGAGAGAGACCAGCTTCAACACCAGCGCCATGTCGCGCGTCAGCGCCGCGTCCAGTCGCGTGGTATCCACCTGTGGCCAGGAACAGTGGTGAACGCTCTCAGGCGCGTGCCGGTCGCAGGAGCGCACCAGGTTCTGGTAGATGACTTCACTGACAAACGGGACAAACGGCGCCAGTAGCCGAACCTGGGTTGTCAGCACTTGATAGAGAGTTGCGTAGGCGGAATCCTTCTCAGCGTCTGATGCCCGGCCCGCCCCGGCCTTCGCCCAGAAACGCCTTCGGCTGCGCCGCAGGTACCAGTTGCTCAGATCGCCCAGGAACGTATCCAGTGAGGCCACGGCCAGATTCGGCTCGTAGGCATCCAGCCGCTTGCTGACCTCACCCACGACCTCATTCAGGCGTGCCAGGATCCACCGATCGAGCAGACCGAGCTTGGGCGGCTGTCTCCTGTTCGGCGTCCACCCGTCGATATTGGCGTACGTCACGAAGAACGAGTACACGTTCCACAGGGGGATCAGGAACTGCCGCCGGGCCTCGTCCGCCCGGTGATATCCGAAGAGGAGATCCTTCTCCGGGCGCGTGCCTGCATACAGCCAGCGCATGACGTCAACGCCGATTCTGTCGGCCGCCTCGTTGAACTCGATCATGTTGCCCGATGACTTGTGCATCGGGCTCCCGTCCTCCGCCAGGAGCGTGCCGTAGGAGAAGACATGGCGGAACGGCGCCTGCCGCTCCAGGATCGTGCTCATTGCCAGCAGGCTGTAGAACCAGTTCCGGAACTGCCCGGGGAAGCTCTCGCTGATCAACTCGGCCGGGAACCAGCGCTGCCAGTAGGCCGGGTCGTGCCGATAGCGCAGCGTGCTCATGCCGACGATCCCCGCATCCAGCCACGGGTTCCCAACGTCCGGGATCCGGCGCACGCGCGCCCCGCACTTGCGGCATGCGATCTCCACCGCGTCGATGTACGGCCGATGCGGAGAATGACCCTCAAAGGTCTCCCACCCGGCGACGGCCCGCTCGCGCAGTTCTTCCTTGCTGCCGATCACTTCGAACTGACCACACTGCGCGCACTCGTAGATTGGCAGCGCCAGGCCCCAGTAGCGCTTCTTGGAGATCATCCAGTCGTGCATGTTGCGCAGCCAGTCCAGCTCTCGCTCGAGGCCAAAGTCGGGGTGCCATTGCGTGCTCCCGGCAACAACCTCCATGATCTGGTAACGCAGATGCTGCCGTTTCTCGTCCTCCGTCACCTGCTCGAAGGGCTTGTCTACCTGAGCCCCCATTGAGATGAACCACTCGTCCACCAGCCGGAAGACCAGCTGCTCGCCGCAGCGCCAGCAGACCGGATAGCGGTGGACGTAGTCGGCGACGTGGTAGGTCCGTCCCTTGGAACGCAGGTCCTTGAAGATGTGCGGGGCCACCTCATGCACCGACATCCCAGTGAGCCATGCGAACCCATCCACAAACACCCCGGCCTCATCCAGCGGTGCTACTACGGGAAGGCGCAGGGCCTTTCCAAGCGCGAAGTCCTCCGCCCCGCAGCCCGGGGCGATGTGCACGATGCCCGTTCCTTCCTCTTCGCCTACCTCGTCCCACAAGATCACGCGGTGCGCCTCTGGAGCGCCTTGCGCGATCTGGGCGGGCAGCTCGTCGAAGGGACCAAGGTAACGCCAGCCCTCCATGGCGCGACCTTTGAGCTCGCCCTCGACCGCGTAGGCCCCCTGCAGCATGCGCAGCGTGCCCCGGCTCAGGTAGAAGACTTCGTCCCCCTGCCGCACGCGGACGTAGTCGAGTTCCGGCCCAACCGCCGCCGCGACGTTGCTCGTCAGCGTCCAGGGCGTCGTGGTCCACACCAGCAGGTGCTCGCCGGGGCGATCGCGCAGCGGGAAGCGCAGCGTGATGGACGGGTGCGTGAGCTCCTGATAGCCCTCGGTGACGATCTCATGTTGACTCAATCCGGTGCCGCAGCGCGCGCACCACGGCATGACATCGTGGCCCTTGTACACCCAACTGCGCTCGTAGCACGACTTGAGCATCAGCCAGATGGTGTAGTTGTTCTCGTCCGAGAACGTGTAGTACGACCCGCCCAGCTCGGGCAATCCCAGCCGCCCGATCAGCCCTTCGACCGTGTCGGTCACCGGGCCGTGCGGGCCCTGCAGGGTCATCGATGCCATCGGGTTCTTCCCGATGGCATCCCGCAGGCGGCGGAGATCTACTGGGTTGTCCCAGTCCATCCAGTAGCCCAGGCGGATGCTCTGCTCGGTCTGCACCGCAGCGAAGTTCAGCACGCGCTGCTTGCACAGCCTGACGAACTCCGCCAAGCCAAAGGCCTCGATGTCGCGCTTGGTGCTGAAGCCCTTCTCGCGTTCGACGTTCACCTCGACCCACAGGCCCTGGCAGTCGTAGCCGTTCTGGTAGCGGAGAGAGTGCCCCCGCATGGCCGCGTAGCGCTGGAAGAGGTCCTTGTAGGTCCTGCCCCAGCCGTGATGTATGCCCATCGGGTTGTTGGCCGTGATCGGCCCATCAATGAACGACCACGGCGGCGCGTCGCGCCGCAGGGCCCGCAGCTTCTCGAACGCCTTCGTCTCCGCCCAGAACCGCAGGACCTCGTGCTCCTGGGCGATGAAATCCACCTGGCTCACCACCGGCTTGAACATCGCGTTCCTCACCTGTCCAGCGCCACAACCAGGCGCTTGTTGATAGCCCCTTTGCTCTTATAGTCCACCACACGCATCGGCCCCACCTCACGCGTGTTCGCGACGTGCGTGCCGCCATCCGCCTGCAAATCGAGGCCGACGATCTCAACCACACGCACCTCCTGGATCCCCTCCGGCAGCAGGTTGATCTTGGTGCGGATCAGATCGGGGATCTGGAAGGCCTCGGCGCGAGGCAGCGAGCGGGTATGTACCTGCCGGCCGGCTTCCACTTCGGCGTTGATGCGCGTTTCGATCTCGTGGACCAGTTCCTGGCCCATGCGTTCGAACTCGAAGTCCATCCTTCCCTGCAACAGCTCCATGTTCCCGCCGGTGACGCTGGCCCCGTAGTCGCGCCAGATCACGCCGCACAGGATGTGCATCGCCGTGTGCGTCCTCATCAAGGCATACCGCCGATCCCAGTCAAGCCGCGCCTGAACCACCTGGCCCGTGCGCGGCGGCCCGCCCGCGACGCGGTGCCAGATCCTCCCCTCCGCCTTGCGCACGGACTCAATCGGCCACGTCTCCCCACCGGCCGACAGCGACCCTGCGTCCGAAGGCTGTCCACCGCCGCCCGGATAGAACGCCGTCCGGTCCAACTCAATGCCTTCCGCGGAGACAGCGGTGACAACCGCTTCGAACTCGCGCAGATACGCGTCCTGGTAGTACAAGATCTCGGTCATCGCAACCTCGCTCGGGAACAAGAACCTCCCGCCCCGACAGGGGCGGGAGGCATCAACGCTCCCGCGGTACCACCCTGCTGCCTCCCCCGAGGAGAGGCGCTCGGTCAGGTGCAGCCGCCATCTGTCGGGCGACACCTGCGCGCAGTGTAACGGCTGGCGAGCCCGGCTCCCTTACTGACACGGCATCAGCCGTGCGTTCAGTTCGCAGCTCCGGAGGGATCTTCCGCCCGCTGCGGCCGCCCGGCTCTCACCTTCCCCGGGTTCGCTGCCGCCGCCGATCGGGCGTACTCGTCTCCATCAACGCCCATGCATGCACAATTTGTGGATTGATTATCGCACACCCGCGCGGCCCGGTCAATGCCCCGAGCTCCACCGAGGCTCCACCCCCCGACCTGGTCCGAAAATCCCCCACAAACGCCGAACCTTAACGAAATCCCTTTCACGCCAGCCTTCACGCCTCAATTGCGGACCGAAGTTCTCCGCATTCCAAACCGATACCAGACTGGATGCCCCGAAGACCGATGATGCCAGTGGGTGTCCCGATCGCCGGCCGTGACTGCTGCCCGGCGGCAAAGGCAACGCGCCGCACCGCAGCTCCCCTTGGTCTGAGGCAGGATCCTGGACGATGTGGAAGGCTGAAAGCCCTAGCCCTTGTAGGGGTGAGGGTTCGGCAGGCTGAAAGCCCCAGCCCTTGTCAGGGTGGGCGGTGCCAGGTGTTGTCCTATTTGTCGGGCGTGAGCCGAGGTGAGAGTGGGGGTGGGAGGCGTTGGTTGGGCACCTGCGGGGTCGCAGAGTGGGGTAGGGGTGGAGAGGTGGTCTGGGGTGAGCTAGCGTCCGGGAGGAGGGCGGCCGATGGGTGTGGTGTCTGATCTGGCGGTTGTTGGCTGAGGCCCGTCCAGTCTAGCGAGGGGAGAGTTGGCCTCGGGCGATCGCCTCGTAGTCGGCAGCGCTCATTGGGCACTCTGCGAGATCCTCGAACTGGTCGGCGTCAAGTTTCAGGTTGTCTTGGATTCGTTTTCGGAAGGCGACTACACATGCCCTCATACAAGCTGTCAAAATCGGCGACACTCACTGAGCGAACCTGTAAGGCCGATGTAAGCTCCCCCGCTGCACGAAGCCCTATGATGAAGAATGCGGCGTTCTACAACAAGGGGAATTCGATGATTCAAGCGCCAACGGTGCTGGTCGTCGACGACGAGAATGCCTATTGTGAGGCTCTGCGTGACGTGCTGGAGGCGGCCGGGGCGTACGTGAATGTGGCGAATAATGCCCGTGCGGCAGAGACGCTATTCCGGCTTCTGGTGCCGGACCTCGTCATCCTAGACGTCATGATGGAAGGCATGTGTGGCCCGGAGCTGATCGGCAGACTGCGGGCCATCACGGGCGGGGAGCACGTGCCGATTGTGGTGGCCAGCGCCTTGGTCCTAAAGGTGGATCGGGCCGCGGCGATGCGGGCCGGCGCCAGTGCCTATCTTTCCAAGCCGTTCAGCTCGAAGGAGCTCCGGGCCATGGTCAGGCGCTTTCTGCCGCTGGCAAAGACGGGGGCGCTCACGCCGGCGGGGTGAATCGTGCCCGTGCGGTCGGGAGTCTCGTTGGCTTTGAGCTTACCCTGTCGTGGGGGCCAGGGGCTACTGAGCGGGCCTGAGCGGGGTGCTGGGTGGGAACGGGGTCGGGGTGTGTGTGGGGGGGTAGATTTGATGCGGGATGGCGGGGAATGACATAGGTCATTTGACAACTGGACATGCTCCCTCATATACTGTAGGCGTGTTGTTCCCCAGCGTCCGCCTTGTCTGAGGCGCACTGCTGGGGTTTCTTTTTCAGGGGGACGTCATGACGTTGAGGGTCATGGTCTTCATTGATGCTCAGAACACATACAAGGGGGCCAGGGACGCCTTCTTCCCGCCCCGCGGCGGACAAGAGCAATTCCACACGTTAGGCAATTTCCATCCGATCGTTCTAGGCGAGCTGCTATGTGCAAGACGGCCAGGAGGCAATCCCAAAGAGGATCGCCAATTGGAGCAAGTCCGTGTATATAGCGGGCAGCCGTCAAATGCTCGAGACCCGAAGGGTTATGCCGCACAACGGCGGCGTGTAGCCGGCTGGAGTCAATCGGGCGCTCTCGTTACCGAGCGGCCACTACGCTATCCACAGAGCTGGCCCCGCGAGAAGGCCCAAGAGAAGGGCATTGATGTAGCCTTGGCCGTTGACTACGTGGTTCTTGCCGAGAAAGGTAGATTCGATGTCGGAATCATCGTCTCGAACGACACGGATCTGCGGCCTGCCGTAGAGCATGTGCAATCACTCGCCGGAAGATCAGTCGAGATCGCCGTTTGGCTCGGGACGCATCCGCTTGATCAGCCTTCCAAGACGCTCTGGTGCCACAAGCTTAGTCGCCAAGACTACGACCAAATCGCGGACCTAACTGACTACAACATCAGGCGGGCCGGGTGATTCGGAGGACCCATGATGATCGCAGGGGTTAAGGCAATCCTGCCGTGAGACACCCTCTCACGCCCCTCCGGCCGTCCCCCTCAGTCGGGGTCACTTGTTTCGTCGGCGTACAGGCGGCTAGTGTCGCGGGTCAGGCCTCACCGCTTCGGGTTCTTCACGTGTTGCTTCTCGGTGGTGCTTGGGTGTTTCTTTGCGTATTCGGCTGGGACAAACTTGCCGTTCTTTGAGTTCCTGTAGGCAATGTGTGTGCTCGGCTTCGGCTTGGCCATCTCAGGGATCCCCCTTCTATATAAGCGCCCGCTCAAGTCCCCTGCCGGGCGTCCGGTCTAGGGTCAGTCTAGATCACTTCCCACCCCAGACGCAACCGCCGAAGGGTACAGCCCGGATGCATCCGAGGGCTGACGGGCATGGTCATGCGGAAACCAGCGCCGCCAGTGCCCCATAGTGGACCGGGTGCGGCACATACCGGCCGTCCCGGATGAGCAGAGCATAGCGAAGCGACAGACCCCGACGCCTGCATGATCTGTTTCCCGTCAATGCCCGAGGACCCGGACCGAGCGCGAACGATCCTGATGGACAAGGCGCACGTGTGCAAAGCGCTCCAGGAGCTCGTCCGCCTGACGGTGTAGCGCGGCCAGCCGCGAGTTCTTCACGCGCCACGTGCCCCGAAGCTGTTCGAGCACGAGCCGGCTGTCGCCGCGCACCTCAATCTCAACATCGGCCGTGCGGAGGCCTTCGTCAGAGAGGATGCGCTGCAGTTCTTCGAGTCCGCCCAGGAGCGCCTTGTATTCTGCTTCGTTATTGGTTCCGCGTCCGAACGTCAGACGCTGCACCGGCAGCGGAGGTGATCCCGTTTGTTGCAGCCGGAAGGAGCCGTAGGCCGCGCCCGGATTGCCGAGGCGTCCACCGTCGAAGATCAGCACAACTCGCGTGCGCGCGGTGCTCATGCCTTCCCGTACAGGGTGCCGTACATGCCCAGCAGGTTCCGACGGTGGAGATCTTCTGCCAGCCCGCC
>JAPLGR010000022.1 GCA_026390045.1 Chloroflexota bacterium
TAATCGGTGCACGTCACGGCGCGGCGCCCAGTGCCTGGAGCAGCTCCAGGCTGGGGGCGAAGTCGGGGTGATAGTCGAGGCTGATCTGCAGGTCCTCAATGGCGCCTGCCGAGTCGCCGACGGCCGCGCGCGCCCTGGCGCGCCAGTACCAGCTCTCTTCCAGCGTGGGTTCGCTCGCGTTAACCAGCGTCTGAGTGGCGAGGTTGATCACGTCGCCGTAGCGGCCGGTGAAGAAGTAAGCGAAGTATGGCCCGGTTTGGTACCACAGCATCCGCCATGGCCGGTGGTCGGGATCCGAGACCGCGATCTGGGCATCGATGGCGTAGGCCTCGTCAAAGGCCTGGGACGAGCCGGCGTAGTCCTGCAGCCGAACCAAGTTTGTGCCGCGGTTGAACCATGCGAAGAACTGATCGCGCCCCGAGGTGGCGAAGATCTCGTCCGACGCCTTCTGTGCGGCTGCCTGGTTGTCATAGTCCTCGTCGGCGTGCGGGCCGAGCAGGCTCATCACTTCGGCTTCGCGTTCGGCAGGATAGATCACCAGGTACAGGTAGTTGAAGGCGCGCCAGTGGGCGAGCAGATCCGCGTAGTCCACCGGCAGATCGGCCATGATGTACGAGTCCTGTGCGGTGAATCGCTGCCGGGAATCATCGTACCCCGTGAGGACTTCGTAGTGTCCCATCCAGCCGTCGAAGCCCTCGCCCTCGAAGCCCTTCTCGACCAGGACCGGGAAGCCGGCGGCGATGAAGCGCTTGAGCAGATCGAGATCGCCGCCGACGCGCAGGATCACGTCAAGATCCGTCTCGTCCTGGACATACCCGGCCATCTCATACGGCATGACGTTCTTGTCGCGGGCGTTGGGTTTGAGGTAGGCCGCGGTATCGCGCTGATCGCCCGGCCAGCCCCAGTAGGACAGAGCCATGGAGAGATTCGCCGGGCCGCAATTGTTCCACTTCTGGTACTCGTGACGAACGCCCTTCAGCTGAACGCTGGCGGGGAGGGGCGTGGGTTCGATTGTGGGCGTGGGCGTGACCGTTGGGGCCTGCGTTGGGCCGGGCGTCGAGGTCAGCGTCGTGGTCGGCGTCAGGGCAGAGAGAGTGGTCTGCACCATGGCCTGCAGCGTCGGATCGGGGGTGAAGACGGCTTCCTCAGGCGGCGAGAGGGCGTACTTGATGCGAGCGCGCAGTTCGCTGACGCGCCATCCAATCCGGTCCTGAACGAAGGGCAGGTTGTAGACCACGGCCAGGAGAGCGAGCAGGCCGAGGGCGGCGCCGCAACCGAGGGCCGCCCACCGCCGGCGGGGATGAGGCATGCGGCGATTATACCTGCAGGGCCTCGTCGGCTGGCTCCCAGACGACGTGCGCACGTCGCTGGAAGCGCTCGAGGACCTTCAAGAGCGGTGATCCGAGCAGCGCGATCATCGCCACATTGCCGATGGCGGCCATCGTGTCCCAGGCGAGCGAGGTCACGAGGTAGAACTTCGCGTAACGCGTCAGCGTCTCGAGCAGATTTAGGCCTGGCTGCCAGGCGAGATCGGGCGCCTGGATGGCGTACGGCCAGAAGTACAAGTTGGTCAGTGCGCCGTAGGCCCAACCCCACAGCGCGCTGTAGACGGCCAGCAGGAGGAGGTGTGGACCGCCACGCGGCAGCCACGCCGCGCCGAGCCCGACCCATCCGGCGGCCATCATCTGGTACGGGGTCCATGGGCCGATGCCGCCGGCGGTCAGCGGCCCGGAGACCAGCATCGTGAGCGCGCCCATCATGAAGCCCAGGCGCGATCCAAGGGTGTACCCGACTAGAACAATCAACAAGTAGACGGGCGAGAATCCGCCCGGAAGCGGCACGATGTTGTCGATCACGCGCAGGACCGTGTTCAGCCCGACCAGGGCGCCCAGGATGGCGATGGTATGGAGCGTCAATCCGTGCTGCGCTTCAGCAATCAGTGCCAGCAGGACCAGGCTGGCCGCGCCGCTGAATAGCAGCAAGGCCGCGCGCGACTGTGAGGCGGCCGGGAGCGTCGGGGCCCAGAAGGGAAAGAGGAAGAACGCCAGGCCGACGATGTTCATCAGCAGGAAGGCGATGTTGGCGGGCGTGAAGCGACGCAGCCAGTGGGCGAGGTTCATCAATGCGACTGTGGCTCAGAGGCGCGGAATCGGCCGATGGTGCGGTCTGCCTCTCCCTGTCGCGCGCCGGACAAGATCCTGAGCCGCATGGCGATCCACTCGCGCGGCAGTATAACATGCGGGTCGGCGGAGGCGCTTGCGGGGAGCCTCGCGCAGGCGCGCATCGCATAGGGCAATGAACGGGCTATAATCGATGTGAGGCATCTGTGATGCGATCGGTCGCTCGAACCCTCGCCTTTTCCATTCCGGCCCTGCTCGTGGCTGTCATGGCGATCCGCACCCCGGCGCTTGCCGGCGGACCGGCGGCGCCTGATGCCCAGGGCAGCAACTTCGTCACGCCGACTCCCGGACCTGACGGCAAGATCATCTACATCATCCAGGACGGTGATTCGCTGTGGGTGATCGCGGCGCACGCTGGGATTAGCGTGGAGCAGCTGCGGGCGCTCAATGGCCTGGCGATCGATGACTTCATTGTCCCGGGTAAGCAGCTGCTCCTTGGATATGCTGGGCCGGCGCAGCCGACTGCTGCCGAAGGGCAGGTTCCCACGGCCACGGTTATCCCGCCGACTCCGACTCCGATCTTTGGCACGGCCGAGATCTGCGCGCTGCTGTTTGTGGACGAGAACGGAAACGCGATGCTGGATTCCGGCGAGCCGCCGCTGGGCGGTGGGCAGGTGAGCATCGCCAACGTTAGCGGGCAGGTGGCGGCGGAGTTCACCACGACAGTTGAATACACTGAGGATGGTCTGCCGCTCAGCCACTGTGTGCCGGATCTGCAGACCGGCGATTACAACGTGAGTGCCGCCGTCCCGGTGGACTACAACCCGACGACGGCGATGAGCGTTCCGGTGAGGATCGATGCGGGCGACACCCGCTACGTGGAGTTTGCTGCTCAGCCGAGCGCGGCGCTGGTCAACAACGGTGGAGGCAGCGGACAGCGCTCAACCGCGCTTGGCATCCTTGGCCTGCTGCTGCTGGCGGCCGCCGGTGGACTGGCGGTCTACGCATCCAGGCTCGGGCGCAAGTCCCCCACCTGGCCCCGAAAGTAGTCGCAGATTTGCCCGACCGGTCGGTCCAACCTACCTGGTGAGCGACGAGCGCAAGCTATGCTTGCGGGAGTATTTCGTCCAGCGCTCCCAGCAGCGTGAGTACGTTCTCGGGCCGGCTGGAGAAGCCCATCAAACCGATCCTCCAGACCTTGCCTGCAAGCTGCCCGAAGCCCCCACCGATCTCGATGTTGAACTCGCGCAGCAGCCTGCGCCGCAGGCCGGCGTCGTCCAGCCCGGACGGTAAGGTCACCGTAGTCAGGGTAGGGAGTCGGAGCGGCAGAGGAACCATCGGCGGAAGATCTAGCGCCTCGACCCCTCTCCACAGCCGCTCGGCATTCCGCTCGTGGCGCTCAAACCGCGCCTGCAGCCCTTCCTCGTTGACCAGTCGGAGCGCTTCACGCAGCGCGTAGGCCAGGCTCATAGACGCCGTGTGATGGTAGACGGGCGGATCGTTCCAGTACTTGTCGAGCAGCAGGAGGTCAAGGTACAGGGAAGGAACGGGGGAGCGGCGGGCCCGGATCTTTTCCTCCGCGCGCGGGCTCACGGTAATTGGCGACAATCCCGGAGGTGCGGACAGGCACTTCTGGGCAGCTCCATAGGCGATGTCGACGTCCCAGGCATCCACCTCCACCGGCAGACCGCCCAACGATGTCACACAGTCGAGCACCAACAGCGCGCCGTGTCGATGGCAGGCAGCTGCCACCGCCTCGATCTCCGGCTGACGGACGCCCGTGGATGTTTCCGCGTGCACCAGCGTCACGATCCGCGTCGGATGGTCTTGAAGGGATTTGCTGATCGCCTCGACGTCAAAAGCCTGGCCCCACGGCACCTCCAGACGGGCCACATCGGCGCCCAGTCGGCGCGCGATCTCGGCCAGTCGGTCCCCAAAGAAGCCATGTACACAAGACAGGACAGGGTCACCCGGCTCGAGGAGATTGACCAAAGCTGCTTCCATTGCCGCGGTGCCGCTGCCGGAGACAGCCAGCGTCAGGCGGTTTCCTGTCTGGAAGACGCGTCGCAGGAGGTCTTGGAGATCGGTCAGGATGGCGATGAAGTCGGGATCGAGATGGCCCACAAGGGGCGTGGCCATGGCGCGCAGCACGCGCGGCGGAACCATGCTCGGCCCAGGGCCTAGTAGCAATCGCGGCGATGGATTGAGATCGCGCTCGATCGCAGCCATGCAGACCTCCGGACGCAGGGGCGTTGGAGTGAGATTATATCTGACGCGGAAGGATGGCCGCAGCTGAGGGCAGAGCGGGAAGACCTGCCGCCGGGCTGAAAGGCGCGTGTGAGGTGGAAGGGGAAGGATGAAGCCGGATCGAAGGGCACCCCAGGTGCGCCTCTCAGTTCCCTGTCAGCTCGCGCGCGGTCGGAGGAATGCTCCTAGAATGTAGATGGCCAACGGGCCAATTGTCAGCCGAACTCCGGGTTTCCGCTTAGGGAAGGGAGGAGGTGGCTATCCGGGGAAGTACACAGCCCTTCGGCTGGTCCAAGACTGAGGCAGAAGAGAGGCGAGCCACTGGGCTCGCCTCTCTCATGTACGCCCAGCATGGGCGCTGACTAGGAAGGTGGAAGTCCTTCCCGGGGGTTGATGGCACCCACCGTAGCCAAGGGCAAGGGCGTCGTCGTGAGGCGGGGTCCGGAGGAAGCCGG
>JAPLGR010000164.1 GCA_026390045.1 Chloroflexota bacterium
TGTTGAACGGTTGAGGTGACTTCGCCCAAAGGGCAATCACAAGCGCGAGGAACATGAAGGCACCCGCGATTTCCATGACGCGCTTGTGGCCCAGTCTGTCCCCGAGCGGACCCCAAACAGCATACCCAACGACCCCACTGGCGAGCATGATGGCCGTGAAGACGGCGGCCTGAGCATCACCCATGGCAAAACGCTGGACCGCGTACACGGCCATGAATCCATACGCCATGTTCCCCAGATAGGACAGGGATCGGCTGACCAGGTAGGTGCGGAAGTTGCCCCCGGAACCTAGGATCCCTCGCAGTCTCCCCATGTAGTCCCCGAGGCTCTCTTTGGGAGCGATCTCACGTTCCACCGGGGGCTCCCTTGTCATCAGCACGCAACCGTACGAGACGAGCACCCCCAAGGAACCCAAAGAGAAGCACATGGCGTAGCTGTATGGATAGGCGATCCCTGACAGCACCAGCGCGGCGATGCCCGCCCCCCCTACTCCCAGCAACTGCCCTCCCAGGAACGAAGCACCGAAGAACAGGCCCCGGCGCGAGGCTGGGATGATCCTGGCGATCAGTTCCTGCCAGGGTGTCGCCACAAGACCGCTGGCGAGAGCCATCCAGGCAATCAACAGGAGGAAGACCGCAATCGCGGCTTGGCGTGGCAGCCGGTCAATCCACAAGGTGACCGCCGGCAGGGCCAGGTAGGGAATACGTTCCAGCCCTCCCAGGAGGGCCACGGTAGGCATGGTCCGCCTGAGGCGCTCCACGCGTCGCGACATGAGTAGTTGCGGCAGGTACCAGCCCGCATCGGTCAATGCGGGGATCATTCCGATCAGAATCGGCGAATCGGTTAGCCGACTGGCATAGACAGGGAGGATTGTTGTGACCGAGAAAAAGCTGGCGCCAAAGACCCAGGCCATGCCATCGGCGGTGTTGACGATGAAGTTGCGGCGGAAATGCCGAGCGACCTCGGGGCTGGTCAAGATATCCCCCGGAAGAGAGAAGAACTTGTCGAAGAGAGAGCGCGCAGCAGATCCCATGTTCGATGACCCCTCCGTCTTCAATCGGGACTGGCCTCGGCTACGCGCCCCGCGCAAGGCCTCCTCAAAACGCGGCGTCCCTGTGACGCGCTCAATCGCGTCTGCCTCGCGCCGTCTCGGCCACCCGGTTCAGCCGCTCGAAGAGGCTCGCGCTGAGGTCGACATGCAACACCTGGGCGACGACTTGCGTCCAACCATGGACGAAATACACCCACCCGTCCTCCACCCTGACGCTGCGCGAGGGTACCTGTGCCTCCGCCTGATGGAGGAAGTCCAGATCCCCGCGGTAGTTGAACTCCCAGGCAACCGCGTGCAGCGGGAAGCAGCCGTTCCAGGTGATTGGTGAGCCGGGCGTGTCCTTGCCCATCCCGGTGGCATTGATCACGATACTGTGGGGTGGCGTGTCGGCCAGGATCGCGTCATTGCGCACTGGGTCTCCATTGTGAATGTACTCGACCAGAATGTCGGTATCGATACCCGCAACCATCGCTTTGGCGTGCTCGAGCCGTCCCTGCGAGCGGTTCACGAAGACAAAGCGTTGGGGGCGGTCGCCCTTGTCCTTCTTGTTCATCAAATGGAGCAGAGTAGCGATGGCTGACCCGCCGGCCCCGAAACACAGGACATCTCCACCCGTTCGCCCGAAGTAGTCCTTCCCAGTGATTGCATCCAGGCTCAGACCGGAGCTGATGGGGTCCTTGGCGTGGCCTTCCAGACGGCCATTGAGTTTGGAGATGCTGGACACTTCCCCACAGACTTGGGCGTAGGGGTCGAGGTAGTCGAACATGTCGCGCGCGGCGTCCAGCAGGTCGATCTTGTGAGTGGTGACCAGCGCACCCAACGAGAGCGGGTCGTACTTGATCTGCGCCACTGCTCGACGGTAGACACGGACCTCATCATGGATCTTGCAGTCCACGCCTTCAATGACAACCTCGGGGTGGCCCATCTCTTCCATCCATAGAGGGAAGATCTTCATGATGGAGGACTTGCCAGTCGTCACCCCAATGAAGTAGAAGGTCGGAAGGGTCTTGGTCGTGATCTCGTAGCCC
>JAPLGR010000563.1 GCA_026390045.1 Chloroflexota bacterium
AACCCCAACATGCCCGTCTCTGCTAGCAGACGGATCCATAGATTCTTCGGGTTCGGCAAGCCGGCGAACTCTCCGGAGATCAGGTCACGGATCTCCGTCAGCCGGTAGGAGTAGCCAGGGAGGTTGGCCTGCATGAAGAAGCCGGAGTTGCCAAACCCCACTCCCAGCACAGGGTGTGCGGAAAACGTCCGGAGGCCGGCCTCCCAGTAGGCGATCCGCTCAGCAAACGCCACCCTGTTCGCCAGCTCGTACAGGACCTCGTTGGGATAGTGCGCCCTGACTTCCGGAAGACGATCGACGGTCTGGAACAGGCGAACCATGCGCGGATCGACGCGGCTGTAGACGCGCGCTGCGCCGTACAGCCCTCCGGCGCAGACCGCCAGAAAGACGAACACCATCGCCGCGCGGACTCCGAGCGACGCGCCGCCGCGAACAGGGGCACTGCCGCGCGCCCAGCGGCGCAGCAACCATCCTGCGCCCTTCCAGGCCGCGATCAGCCCCAGGATGCCGAGCATCATGGCAAGGCTGAGGTAGCTGATGCGGGAACGCGTCAGCGCCAGGACCAGCAGCCCCCAGACCGCGAGAGCCGCCTCGATCCACCATGCGCGCGGGCCCGAGGACCATCCCGATGTCCGGGTGATGATCGCGGCCAACCATAGTGGCAGGTAGAGAGTCACCAGCTGGTCCCCAAGCCAGGAGGGCTCAAAGGCCAGACCGGTCAAGCGATCGTTGACTGGATCGCGCGGCGAGAAGATGCGGTGCAGGTTGACAAACGCCTGCGGGACCTGCTCACCCCCTGTCATGACGAAGGCGGCCTGCACCGTCGACCAGAGCAGCGTGGCGATCGCGCCGATGTAGATCGCGCGCAGCGCCGGCCTGATCCTCCGCTGCTCGGCGGGGAGGAGCGCAGCGCACAGGTAGAAGCCGAGGGCGATCCCCAGCGTCAACAGCGCACGTGCCTCGCGTCCGATCACACTTACCCCACGCACAGGCAGAATGCCCCGCCACAGCCCAACGGCAGCACTCAACACCGCGATGCACGCAAAGACCAGAAACGGGACCACCAGCGGTGGGATCTTCCGCCCACGTAGCAAGGCGGGTATGAGCCAGATGGCCATCAACCCGCCGAGCGGAACAAGCGACAGCGGGGCAACCGGCGTGCCTCCCACAAGCTCCACCAGCGGCGGGAAGCTGGTGACCGGGATGAGGACCAGCAGTGCCAGCCAGAGAGCGTTGACGGTGGATTGATACGCAGATTGCAGGCGCGCGTTCATCCCGGCAAACCTGATGCACCGTGCGCGCGACTCATCGCTTTGGTGCCTTCTCGGGCAACGCGGAGGCAGCGATCAGTCCAAGCACAGCTCCCAACAGCAATCCCGCGAGGATGCACAACGCGCGCGAGGCGGTGAGTGATTGTGCAGGCGGTGTGGCATCCTGCAAGGTGGAGAATGACATCGAGGGCAGGATCCCGTAGCTGAGGACAGCCTCCCGCTCAATCTCGGTCAGCGCCTGGTCCGGGTCGTATTCCTCGATGGACGTCGAGCAAGCCCAGGCTGCCGGCTCAGGAGGCGTGGCAGGCGGCAGCAATTCGCATCCGGCGATGTACCACTTCGATTGGAGATCCGCCGCACGCCAGGCGTGCCCAACGGCTTCCTGCAGCGCATTGAGGGAGGCGGAGGCCCACGTGTTCGCCAGCTCTGCGGCTAGTTCAGGAGACCCGGCCCGGACGCCAAGCTCCCAGCCGCCCCCAATCTCCGAAAGCCGCAGGGTGTCGCGCAGGGCGTTCACGGTCGCGACCTGATCCCCCGTCTGACCGTAGGCGCGCAGGACCGATTCGAGCGTCTCGTCGGCCAGGAAGACCTCCCGCGCTCGGTCGAGCGCGTGGCGCATCGCCTCGTCATCGAGCGGCAGCGTGCGCCCGTAGTCGACACCAACGCCCACGACGGCGACCGCTTCGTAGACAGGAGGGAGCAGGCTGCTGATCCATAGCCCAACGAGGCCGCCAAGGCAGATCGCGGCGAGTAGCCACAGCCAGCGCCGGATCAGACGCATCAGCACATCCTTCGAGTCTTGCGCTTCACGCATCATCATGCCCGCCTCAACCGTCGAGTCCAGCGTCCGACAAGCGCCCGATCGACATCGCGATTCGCCCCCTCAGCCTTCCCCCTCGGGCCGCCCAGCAGCCGGATGCCGCGGGTCAAGCCGGAACCGCATGCGCCGCAGGCCCATACGCAGCGGCATGACCGGCTCGACGACTCGCCGCACCAGGTACTTGGCGTACAGAATCGAGAAGACGCTGCCGCCGTCCCGGAAGTGGACGCGTATCATCTCCGGCCAGCAGCGGCGTGCAACCGTCATCGATTTCGACTCGCCATGCAGCCGGAAGCCGCTCCACATGCGCGGGACATACGCCAGCGGCGTCATGGCCGAGATGCGTATCCACAGATCATAGTCCATCGCGTAGTAGAACGTCGGATCAAGCGGGCCAACCATCCTCCAGACGGCGGAGCGGAAGAAGGCCGACTGCTGGGCGATGTGAGGCGCACCCCTCCGCAGCTCGCGGTGATTCGTGTCGGCCGACGGGAATCGCGCTACGGCCGCCCCGGCCTCATCGATGTAATACCCCCCCCCATGCACCATCCCGACTTCTGGGTGAGCCTGGAGATGCGCCACCGCTTCCTTGACCGCACCCGCGCGGTAGACGTCATCCGAGTTGAGCCACGCGAGGATCTCGCCGTGTGCCATGCCGAAACCACGGTTGATGGCCTCGGTCTGGCCCTTGTCGGGCTCGGAGACCCAGGCCGCCAGCCGGTCTTCGTAACGGCGGATGATGTCAACGCTCCCGTCGGTCGAGCCGCCGTCGAGGATGATGTACTCGATGCGCGGATAGTCCTGGCTCAGGACGGACTCGATCGTCTCCCCCAGGAACTGCGCCTGATTGAACGACGGCGTCACAATCGTGACCAGAGGGAGCGAGTCGAAGGGAGTGCTCATCAATGCGTCATCCTGACGGGCTTGTTCCTCATGGCGAGGGCTGCGTCCCGGGGCCACCACCGGAGGCGGTGTCAATCCGCTGCCGGCCATGCTGCAATCGGCGCCGCGTCCGCCGGTACCAGAAGAAGATCTCAGCCAATCCCAGCGCACTCCCTGCCGCCTGAACGAACTTGTACCAGTAGCGCGCCACCGTCGGCGGATGCTGGCCGAGGGCGGTGAGGATGTGGCGAAAGGCGCGCCGGTACTCCCCGGCGTCAATCAACCGGCGCGTGGCAAACACGTTGAAACCCACCTGGATGCGGCGCTGGTGATGGCGGATGGCTTCGGCGAACGGCGGCGTGGCTTCCGCCCAGCGCAGCATGTGCTCCGCCTCGTCCACCCAGCCGGCGGCACGCGCGATCGTCTTGGCCTCAGGGTGCGTCCGCTCGAGCGCCCACGTGGCATCCACATGCCGGATCGGCGCCGCCCCCGCCATCCGCACCCACAGCTGATGATCC
>JAPLGR010000362.1 GCA_026390045.1 Chloroflexota bacterium
CGGGCAGTCGTGGCAGACTCTTCCTGGAACAGCGCTGGCAATGAGTCTGGTGCTGCGGCCGAGGAAGATTCGTCCTGAGACAGCCTGGGGGATCAGCGTGGCTGGTGCGTTGGCCGTGGCGGAGGCATTGGAGACCGAAGGCGCCGCGCCGAGCATCAAGTGGCCGAACGATGTGCTGCTGAGAGAGCGCAAGGTAGCTGGCCTACTGGTAGATGCGAGCTGGGAGGGGGAGAGGTTGTCCTACGCGGTGCTGGGGATCGGCGTGAATGTGCTCGAGGGATCGGCACCACCCGATGCGAGCGTCGACTACCCGGCGACGAGTCTGGAGCATGAGCTGGGGCGATCGGTGGACCGAGGCACGCTGCTGCTGGCGACGCTCGAGTCACTGGCACGCTGGTATGCAAGGCTGGGGACGGTGGGGCTGCGGGAGACGTGGTGGCAGCGGATGGCCTTCCGCGACCAGCGCGTGAGTGTGTGGGACGGTCGGGAAGAGGTACGGGGCAGGCTTGCCGGCATTGACGCCGCGGGCGGAGTGGTGCTGGTTCTCGAGGGTGGCGAGCGGGTGAATGTTGGCGCAGGTGCCGCGCGGCTCCGGCCGATTGACAGGGCACCGGAATAGGTTACACTCGCGGCCCGTAGTCGCCGCCCGGGGAGGTCGTGGATGTTTGACAATCTGCGTGACATGTCGGAAGACTCGGACCTGTTCCAGGAAGTGGGGGACGAAGAGCCGGCGGCAAAGCGTGTTCGTCGATCGGGCAAGAAGTTCCTGGGCATGACCCCCGGCCAGCGGTTCATCCTGGCGATTCTGCTCCTGTTCACTGTGGCAGTGATGGGGATGATGTGCCTGCTGGTGACAGGGAAGCTGGCGCTCGTCTGAGCGACACGGCCGACAGATCGAGAAGGCGCAGCCCGAAAGGGCTGCGTTTCGTTTGTTGGTCTCAGGCGCTATCCAGGGGACTTCGGACGGCGAGGCCGCCGCGTTTGAGCACGTGGGTGTAGATCATAGTGGTCTTGACGTCGCGATGGCCGAGCAGTTCCTGAACGGTGCGGATGTCATAGCCGTTCTCGAGCAGGTGCGTGGCGAAGCTGTGGCGGAAGGTGTGGCAGGTGACGCGCTTGGAGAGGCCGGCAAGGTGCGCGGCCTGATGGACAGCGCGCTGGAGACCGGTGGGGCCGAGGTGGTGCCGGCCGACATGCCCGGTGCGGGGATCCGCCGAGAGATTGGCGGACGGGAAGGCGAACTGCTAGATCCACTCCCGGCTGGCAGAAGTGAGCTTGTGATCGAGGGCGTCGGGGAGGAGGACGAAGCCCCGGTCCGCCTGGACGTCGGGCAGGTGCATGCGCTGGACATGGTGGAGATGGTCGAGCAGATCGGGGACGAGAGAATCGGGGAGCATGGTGATGCGGTCGCGTGCGCCCTTGCCCTGGCGGACGAGGATCTGATGCTGTGCGAAGTCGATGTCCTTGATGCGCAGGCGGAGGCACTCCATCAGTCGTAGCCCGCTGCCGTAGAGCAGGCGAGCCATCAGACGGTTGGTGCCGGTGAGGCAACGCAGGACATCCTGGACCTCCTGGCGGCTGAGGACGGTGGGGAGGGGGTTTGTGCGATGGGCGCGGACCAGTTGGGTGGGGAGGTCGAGCTCGAGGTTGAGGACCGAACGGTAGAGGAAGAGCATGGCACTGAGGGCCTGGTTCTGGGTGGCGGCCGAGACGTGGTGGTCGACGGCGAGGGAAGTGAGGAAGGCCTCAATGTCGTGGGTGGTGAGTTGTGAGGGGTGGCGCTTGTTGTGGAAGAGGATGAAGCGGCGGATCCAGTGCAGGTAGGAGGCTTCGGTGCGAGGGGAGTAATGGCGGAGGCGAAGGGTCGTGCGGACATGGTCGAGCAGTCTGGGTGGCATGTTGGTGTCCCCCTGAGGGAGTGAGCGGGCGGGGGAGGAGTGTGAGGAAGAGGGCGGAGAGGAAGGTGGAGAGGGAGGCCCGCGAATCACCCCGGACAGACCAAGTTTACGGCATGCGGGGGTGCGGACGCATTGAGGTTCCCCCGGTTTACTGGACACAGATAGTGTCTGAGGCCAGTGTCTTCTCGAACTCGGCTGGACTGAAGTATCCCAGGCTGGAGTGAAGACGCTGGCGGTTGTACCAGATCTCAATGAACTCGAAGACCGCCCGGCGTGCCTCCTCTCGGGTGGCGAAGCGTTCCCGGGCGCACTCCGTCTTGAGTGTGCCAAAGAAGCTCTCTATCACGGCATTGTCGTAGCAGTTGCCCACACTGTTCATGCTCACCTGGGCCTTGAGCTCTGCCAGCCGGCCTTGATAGGCGTCGCTGGTGTATTGGATCCCCTGGTCGGAGTGATGCAGAAGACCTTCCGCCACCGCTCGCCGGCCAACCGCCATGGCCAGCGCATCTTCAACCAGAGTCGCCTTCAGATCCTCGCCCATCGACCAGCCCACAACGCTTCGGCTGCACAGGTCCACCAAGGCGGCCAGATACAGCCATCCCTCTCCCGTCTCGATGTAGGTGATGTCCGCAACCCACTTCCGGTCTGGCTTCTCGGCACGGAAGTCTTGGTGTAGCAGGTTCGGCCAGCGGGGCGCCCCCACTCGGCGTTGTGTCGTCACCGGCCGCCGGCGACTCCGCCGAGCGGCCACGATCCCGTTCAAGCGCATCAACCGAGCTACTCGGTGCCGTCCGCAGGCGACGCCACGCTGCCGAAGCCAATGGTGTACCCGCGGGCTGCCATAGGTCCCTCGGCTCTCGTGGTGCACACAGCGGATGCGCTCCATCAGCGCCTGATCCGCCTGCTCACCGTCTGCTTGCGCCACGCATAGTAGCTGCTGGGCGACACCTCAAGCACTGTACACATCCGCCTCACAGGGAACTCCCTGGAGTGCTCAGCAATGAACCCGTACCTCACTCGCCCTTGTGCGAGAAGATCGCCACCGCTTCTTTTAGGATGTCACGCTCCTGCGCCGTGACCTCCAGCTCCCGCCTCAGCCGTCGTACCTCGGCCCTGGCCGCCTCCAGGTCACTCGGCTCCAGACTCTGTTGCTGTTCGTCCACCCGGTACCGGTCCCGCCACTTCAGCAGCATCCCTTCGGTGATCCCTAATTCCCGCTCCAGTTCAGCAGCGCTCTTCCCGCCTCGAGCCAACAGTCGCAGGGCCCCAACTTTGAATTCCCGCGTGTAAACCCGATATCGCTTCCCCATGACATATCTCCTGATCACAGTGTACGCGTCATCGGATGTGTCCACAAAACCGGGGCAAGATCAGTACGTGATGTCCGCTACCCACATCCGATTCGGTCCAGCCACGGCGAAGTCGCGCTCCACCAAATCGGGTGCCGGCTGTGCCC
>JAPLGR010000652.1 GCA_026390045.1 Chloroflexota bacterium
TGATGCTCAACATCCCCGGCGAGCCAGGAGCGTCCGTCGCGTGCCAGGAGCGCCTCTGCTTCCGCCAGGCCCCAGGTCCCCGGGGCGTAGTTCAGGACCGGCGGCGCGCCCGACTGCTCCCAGCCCTGCAGGATCGGATCGACGAGCCCCCAGGCCAGCTCGATCGCGTCGGCGCGGGTGTACAGCGACGGATCACCCTGCAACGCGTCGAGCAGCAGGCGCTCGTAAGCCTCCGGGATCGCGTTGAGGCCGAAGGACTCGGCGTAGTGAAAATCCATGTCGACCGAGCGCATCTCGGCCAGCGTGCCTGGGATCTTGACCTCAAACTGCAGGTGCATCCCCTCATCCGGCTGCAGCCAGATGGAGAGCGTGTTGGGGCGGATGCTCTTTCCCGGGGACAGCGGGAACATCACGTGCGGAACGGATTTGAACTGGATGATGATCGAGGTGACCTTGGCCGCCAGGCACTTGCCTGAGCGCAGGTAGAACGGAACGCCCTGCCAGCGCCAGTTGTCGATGGCCAGCCGCAGTGCGGCAAAGGTGGGGGTGCACGAGTCGGAGGCGACGCCGGGCTCGGCGCGATAGCCCGCGTACTGCGCCCGCACCGTGTTGAGCGCGACGTCCTCAGGGCGGAACGACCGAACGGCCCGCAGCAGCTTGGCGCGCTCATCGCGCAGCGCCTCGGGGTCGAAGGAGGAGGGAGGCTCCATCGCCGCCATCGCCACGACCTGCATCAGGTGATTCTGGATCATGTCGCGTACCACGCCGACCTGGTCATAGAACGGGCCGCGATGCTCGACGCCCACGGTCTCGGCGACGGTGACCTGGACGTGATCGATGTAGTTGCGGTTCCACAACGGTTCGAAGATGCTGTTGGCGAAGCGGAAGACGAGGACGTTCTGGACGGTCTCCTTGCCCAGGTAGTGGTCGATGCGGTAGATCTGTTCCTCGGCCAGAACCTGGTGGAGCAGGTGGTTGAGGTCCCGGGCGGAGGCCAGGTCGGAACCGAAGGGTTTCTCGATGATCACTCGCCGCCAACCTGCACGGCGGTCGACCATCCCGGCGGCGCCCAGGCGCTGGACAATGTCGGCATAGACGTGGGGCGGGGTGGCCAGGTAGTACAGTCGGTTTGCCGCGCCACCGCCGGCTCGCTCGAGCCCGCTGAGCAAGCTCTCCAGACGGGCCAAGGCTGCGCTATCTGTCGGGTCGCCGCGCAGGTACTCAACCTGCGAGGCGAAGGCCGGCCAGGCATCGGGGTTCGCCGGCGCAGGAACCGCCTGTAGCTCGGCGCGGAAAGTGGCGCTGTCCTTGTCGCTGCGCGCCATGCCGACCAGGTGGAAGCCCTCCGGCAGGCGTCCCTTGCGGTGCAGGCTGAACAACGCGGGGACAAGCTTGCGCGAGGTCAAATCACCGGAGGCACCGAAGATGATAATCGAGGTTGTGTCGCTCATGGCCGTCCTGCTACCAGGCGATTCTAGCAGGAAACCCGGAGCGTCTCACAGGAGGCTCCTCCATTCCGGTTAGAATGCCGGTCGGAATGCGAGAGCGTTGGACGTGGGTTGCCTGGTTCATGGCTGGCGCGCTGCTGATGGGCAGTGCGCTGTTCGGCGTGTATCAGATCCCGTGGGTCAAGTACCGCCTCGAGTGGAGGCTGGATGCCGCGGCGGGTGTCGTTGCCGGCTGGCTGCATCCCGGCGAGACGCTACCCACGCCGGTGCATTCCGCAGCCACGCCAGTAATCCTCGCCAATCCCGACGCCACATCCACCCGATCCCCACTCGCGGCAACGGGGATGCCAGCCCCCACACCGGTGCCACTGGCCGAGGCTGTCAGCCTGCCGGCGCCGGAGTGGGAGAAGCAGGACTGGAACAACTGCGGCCCGGCGACGCTCGCTCTCGCCATGCGCTACTTCGGCTGGGAGGGCGATCAGTACGACATCTCGGATCTTCTCAAGCCCGACCGCGCCGACAAGAATGTCAACGTTGAGGAGCTGGCCTACTACGTCCGCACCCGTGCCGGGTGGTTGAACGCCGAGTATCGTGTGGCTGGATACCTTGAAACGCTGAAGCGCTTCCTCGCCGCGGGCTACCCGGTGGTAGTCGAGAAGAGCTTCGTCATGGCCGAGACGGAAGGCGGCGGATGGGCGGCGCACTACGTCCTGCTTACCGGCTACAATGATGCCACGCGCCAGTTCGTGACCCAGGACTCCTACCATGGTGCGAATCTGTCCGTGTCGTATGACGATCTGGAGGAATGCTGGCGAGCGTTCAATCACGTATACATGGTGGTCTTCCCGGCGGAGGACTCGGAGGTCATCGCCGGCCTGCTGGGTGACGAATCCGATCTTGATGTGAACCGGGAGCGCGCCCTCGAGCGCAGCCAGGCCGAGGTCGCCACCCACGACGAGGATGCATCTGCCTGGTTCAATCTCGGTTCGAACCTGGTCTACTTCGAGCGCTATGCCGAGGCGGCGCAGGCCTTCGATACCGCGCTGAGCCTCGGGCTGCCGTGGCGCTTCACGCGCTATCAGTTCGGGCCGTACCTCGCGTACTTTCACCAGGGACGCTACGAGGACCTGATCGACCTGACAACGGCGACGCTGTACCGCACGTCGAAGTCGGAGGAGGCGATGCTGTGGCGCGGCTGGGCGCGCTTCGGCATGGGGGACACCTGGGGGGCGCTGGAGGATTTCAACGCCGCGCTGGAGATCAACCCGAACTACCTCGACGCCCAGTACGCGGTGGACTTCGTGAGCGGTGGCTAGTGGCCGGAGACATCCCGCGGCCGGCCATCGAATGCCGATTGAGAACCGTCGTCTTCCAGGGCGGCGGCTTCGTTTCGGATCGTCTCAGCCGCGCCTGAGGTCGTCAGTGGCAGGTCCATGGCAGAGCAAGCTGTCGGCGAGGGGCGTGGCCTTCGAGCGTGATGTAAGGTGCGGCGCGCTCGGCGATCACCCCCAGCCGGTGCAGTTGATTGAGGCTGCGCAGGGACTGCTGGCGCCGGGCGTTCAGGAGCGCATCGGCCGTACGCGGGCCGATGCCGGGAACGCGCAGCAGGGCCTCGCGCGGGGCATGGTTGACGTCCACCGGCGCGTCGGCCAGCGCCGCCTGCGCATACGCGACCTTCGGATCGACATGCCTGGGTAGACCGCCGCCAGGGTCGAAGGTCAGCTCCTCCAGATCGTAGCCGTAGTCGCGCAGCAGATACGAGGCCTGGTACAGCCGATGGGCGCGCAGCGGGTCTTCCGGTGCTGTCGATTCGAGCGGCGTGCTGGGGTG
>JAPLGR010000578.1 GCA_026390045.1 Chloroflexota bacterium
GGCAGGTCGAGCCGGTGGGCGATCTCGGTGTTCTCCTGGCGGTCGGCGGCCAAGAGCACGATCCTAGCCCGGATGACATCACGATACGGTGCTGAATAGAGACGGCTCGTGGCCTCCAGGGCAGCTCGTTCAGCAGGCGACAGCTCGATGAAGAATGGGCTCTGCCTCGGCACGTGATCCTCCCGCCACGGACGAGAGGAGTATACTCCTGCGGCAGGCGGGATACACCATCGTATATGTGTGGGAGAGTACTTAGCCCTCCTGTGTCACTGGCATGGGGAACGCCTACGCCCGCAATCGTTGGGTTCGAGACCGTCCGTCCCGGATGGCCGGTCTCATAGCCGCGCAGGCAATTTCAGGACGCCTGCCGGATTCTGATCCGGTCGCTGACGGCAGTCATTGTGCCCCGTCGGCCTTCCATGCTATACCAGGAAGAGGCCATGAAGCCCTGCGGATGACATCGTAGCTTGGAGGGATGGCATGGGAGAGACGGATACCCAGGGACGGCTGCGCTCGGCGCGGGTGTTGATTGCCGGGCTGGTGGCGGTGATCGTCGTGCTGGGTTAGGTCCTGATCGCCCCGGCGGGTGCATGTTGGATGGTTTCCGCTGGGACGGCCAGGGCCGGCGTGGAGCGCCAATGATGGCCAGCAAGGCAAAGCACTCTCCCCTGACGCGGGGGCTGATCCTGGTGACAGCCTCGGCGCTGGTGATTGTCCTCGCGCTGGGGGCGCTCTGGCTGGATGGGTGGCTTGGCATCCGTTTGCCGTCTGGGTTGCGCTGGCTTGGAATGCTGGTACTCGCCTGGGGGTTGGCACTCATTGCTTGGGCGGAGGCGACGTTGCTGCGCCTCGCGCGCTCGACGGGCGGCTTCGGTGATGCCCCGGCAACCTTGGTTGCCGACGGACCCTACCGCTACGTGCGCAACCCGATCTACGCCGGCGGCTTCGCCATTCTCCTTGGGCTTTCTATGTGGCGCGCTTCCCCTACGCTGCTGGTGATTGCGCTGGGGTTCCTGCCCATCACGCACTTGGTCGTGACCCGGGTTGAAGAACCGGCGACTCGCCGCCGGCTTGGCAGGGCGTATGATGACTACCTGCGCCGCGTGCCACGCTGGCTGCCGCACCTCAAGAGCTGAGAGGCTAGCCATGGAACGCGGCACGCTGTGCCTGATGCACAAGGCTCTTGCGGCGGGTCCGGCCAATCCAATAGATGATGAGGGACTGACATGAGCCCGCGATCAGAATCGGGGAAGCTGTGGGCAGCGCGTATTGCAGTTGCGCTCGTCTTGGCCGCGAACTTGAGCGCCGCCGTCCCGTACGTGCTCAGCCCCGGCCGCTATGCAGCCGCCTTCGAACTGAGCGGCGTCGCAGGCGCAGCGATGGTGCGAGGGCTGGGGGTCCTGTTCCTGATGTGGTGTGCAGCCTACGTGCCAGTCATCGCCTGCCCGGATCGCCATCCAGCGCTGTTCGGCGTGATCCTTGTGCAGCAGGTCATTGGGCTGGCGGGGGAGGGATGGATCGCCGCCTCACTGCCGCCCGGCCACGCCGCCCTCTCGGCGACGGGCCTGCGCTACATGACCTTCGACGGCGTGGGACTCGCGCTGCTCGTCCTCGCCTTCATGCTCGTCCGGCGCCGGGCGGCATGAAGCGCTGCCGGCCAAATCGGGCCGGCAGCGCGGGTCCCGGAAGTCTGTTCACGCGTGCGGGTGGCTACTCCTGGAACGCGAAGCTGTTCAGGAACACATCGTACACGTCCCAGTCCTCCTTGCCTGTGTGCATGATCACGATCTCGTAGAGCTGCCCGGCGTGGACAAAGTAGAAGCGGTCGTCGCTGTAGGCCTGCGGTCCCCGCGGGTCGTCGAAGCGCGTGTGGATGGCGGTCTCGCCGGCGATGGTGCGCGTGCCCATCACCTGGCCGGGTAGGCGACTGCGCTCGGCCAGCCATGCCTGAAGGTCAACGTCGGCCGGGGGATGGTAGTCCGGCTCGTCGGGGTGGGCGACGTTGAACCACGGCCAATGCTGACCGTTCTCTAGCTCGAGCGGGCCGACGACCATGGTGTAGTGCGCGGTGTCGGTAGACACGAACGTGCTCCCCTCCGGATAGTAGAAGGTGTATCCAAGGGTGGGGTGGGTGTAGGCATCCCAGCCCTCGGGCGGCGTGGCGGCTGGCTTGATGACCGGTGCTGAGGTGGGTGCGGCGGCCTGCGTTGCCACGTAGCCAGGCTGGCACTCGTTGCGGAACAGCGCCCACTCATCGCACTCACTGCCATCGGAGAAGACGCAAATCCCGACCTGACCACCCGAAGCGTCTGTGCGGATTTCTAGCCTTCCGCCTTGCTCCTCGCAGAAGACCGATGCCGGATTGGGCAGCCCGGCCTGGGTCGGGGCGGGTGTGGGTTGCTGCGCTTGATTGCACGCGGCCAACATGCCGCAGATGAAGAACACGGTCAGCAGGTTTGGATGTGTCGATCGCATGGTGTGATCTCCTTGGGAGTTGATGATGTGCCGGCGAAGGGGCCGGGGCCGTCGGGCACGACCAGTGTGGCAGGCACGCGTCCGCCCATCGGGCTGGCGTACGTCAGGTCGATGATGGTCACACCGTCTTTCAGGACGCGGCTTGTCTCTTGAACGTCGAGCGGCGCCTGTGCGTCATAGGCGAACAGGTCGCGGTTGTCATCGTATGTCGCGGGGACATCGTCCTCGAAACCTTGCGGAGCTTGCCAGGTATTCTCGATGTCTGGTGGGGCGACGCTGCTCGACGAGCAGCCAGTCGGGGCGAGGCCGGAGGCGATGGCCAGCACCCAGATCCAATGCACGTGCTTGGCCCTCGAAGTGGCCAACGGGATCACGCCGAGCCGAGCATGCGCCCTCCCCAATTGCTTGATGCCTCTCATGTTCCGCACTCCTCTCCCCTGGGAAGTCCTTCCTCTTCCCCTCACATCTTCCCGGTGCTGAAGGCGATGAGCAGGAACAGGACATCTGCGATCGCGTGGGCGAGGACCGGTCCCCACAGTGATCCAGTCTTGCGCATGATCAGGGCGTAGGAATAGCCCATGAAGAGCCATGCGGGCGTGAGCAAGGCAATCGCCATGGGGTCGCCCCAGTAGACGATCACGTGCATGATGCAGAAGGCCAGGCTGGTCACATGCATCGCCGCGGGCAACCCGAGCGCCTGCTTAAACGCGCCAAGCCACAATCCACGAAACCAAAGCTCTTCCATGAAACCGTTGGCGACGGAGAAAAGCACAATCCAGGGGAGCCAGGAGCGGAGAACCGCACCGGGCGTGGAGAGCACCGCGTCCCTGCCCCCCGAAGGGTCGAACGCGAACAGCGCGAGCAGAGGGATGGTCGCCAACAGGCCAAGTGCGATGCTCAGCCACACTCGCCCTCCGCGCAGGCCGAGCGACTCGAGACTCCGTCGCGAGAGTACGGCGGCCAGGAAGATCGCCGCGGAGACGGGGATGACCTCCGACAGGACCTTGCCGGCCGCTGCTCCCTTCGGGGTGTCCCACGACAGCCCGAGGGCGTCGACCGGTCGGCTCCCCACGAGGTACGCGAGGGCGAATCCCAGGGATACGCCGAACAGGCTGAGCAAGAGAGAGGTGAATGGCTTCAGGCGCTTGATGCTCGCCGCGGCAATGGCGAGGACTCCCCAGAGCACGGGCATGCCGAGCCGGAAGACCGCTCGCGAGCTCCCGGACCACCAGCCACCGTAGATCGGGATGGTCATGGCAAGCGCGATGGCCAGCAGAGCGAGCGATGCCCACACTCTCGGAGCACCCTTCAGCAGGCTTGGCGCCGTCGGGATGGATCTGGAGTCCTCCATGGAATCATCTCCTCTAGTCTCTATGTACCCGCCGGGCTGCGCTTCGGCCTTGCGGGTGGGCCTGATCCCTGTCGCGATCTCCGAGGTTGGCCGGATGGGCAG
>JAPLGR010000131.1 GCA_026390045.1 Chloroflexota bacterium
TGATAATTTGGTTATCTGGGGCATCTGGCTATTTCAAGTGGCCACAAGATGTGGTCCCCAGCTCCTGAGCGCGGCGCGCGCGAGAGAACTCGAAGCATTCGAGGCGCGATCCGCCGCAGAGGCCATCCCCCTTCGGGTACTCGGCGCTCTGGAGCCGCTGGATGAACTCGCATGTCGCTCTGGGAGGATCTCGGGCAGGTCAAGCCTCTTGTCTCGGTCGGTCCATCGCGTTGTGCTCATAGACTTCGTCCCAAGATAGGCAGCGACCGCCGCGAACCCCGTGATGGCTGACGACAGTTTCAACGGCCCGGCCGCCTGGGGCACCCACAAGACTGCATTACAGTTGGACACTCACCGCAAGGAGGAGGTGAACCTGCGCTAGTCTGGATTTTCACGCGAGCGAGTCGCGCTAACGGGTTCGTGCTAATCCCTTCGCCGCCCCATAGGAATCGACGGGCAGGAATGCCCATCTGGGGGGAGGCACGACAGCGGTTCGAGTGGTATCGTTATCGAGTATGGTGTACTGGCAATTGGAATATTGCTTACGTTGTTCTTCAGCCATCGCAACGCGACGCTCGGTCGCTGGGCTCGCGTGATCCACGGATGGCAGATAGAGGCTGAGAACATGGAATCTTCCATGGGTTGGGGTCGATTTGGCTTGACACCACATGGTCTTGATGGTATGACACATCTTAATTATGTCTGCACCATATGCGATAACGGCAGAGTCGCGGTTCTTCCTGGAGCCACAGCAGCCCCGGCAGCGCCAGTACGAGGCGCTGCGGGCCTACTTCGTGGAGGGGCTCCCCTCCCCAGAGGCGGCCCGGCGCTTCGGCTACACCGGGGGCTCGTTCCGGGTCCTCTGTCACAAGTTCCGCCAGGGCGCCCTCGGCACCTTCTTCCAGGACCTCCCGCGCGGCCCGCAAGTCCAGGCGAAGAAGGATCCGGCCCGGCCGCTCATCATCGCCCTCCGCAAGCAGAACCTCTCCATCTACGACATCCAGGACACCCTGGGCCAGCAGGGCCACCCCTTGAGCCTCACCGCGATCCACGAGGTCCTGCGGGCCGAGGGCTTCGCCCGCCTGCCCCGCCGGCGGGCCGAGGAGCGGCCCGAGCGGCCGCGGCCCACCCGGGCCGCGGTGGCCGACGTGCGGCAGGTCGCGTGGGCGCCCCGCCGCTTCGCCACGGCCCTGGGCGGGCTCTTCGTCTTCGTGCCCTGGCTGGTGCGGCTGGACCTGGAAGGGCTGGTCACAGCGGCCGGCTTCCCCGGCACGCAGATGATCCCGGCCGCGCAGGCCGTGCGGGCCGCCCTCGCCTTGAAGCTCACCAGCACCGAGCGCACGAGCCACGTCATGGACCTGGTCTTCGACGAGGGGCTGGCCTTGTGGGCCGGCCTGAACGCGACGCCCAAGACCACCTTCCTCAGCCAGTACTCCAGCCGCCTCGGGCCCCGGCGCCTGACGGGCCTCCTGGACGGCTGGGTCCAGGCGTTGCGGGGGCAGGGCGTCCTCCCCGGGCAGTCCTTCAATCTGGACTTTCACTCGATCCCCTACTTCGGGGCGGACGCGTTCGTGGAGAAGCACTACGTCTCCCGCCGGAGTCGCCGCCAGCCGAGCGTGCTGGCCTTCCTGGCGCAGGACGGCGACACCCGCGTCCTCTGCTACGGCAATGCCGATCTGCGGAAGGGCGAGGAGGCCGACCAGGTGCTCGCCTTCGTCCGGTTCTGGACGCGGCAGACCGGGAGCCCCCCGCCCCACCTGGTCTTCGACTCCCAGTGCACCACCTACCGGAAGCTGCACGAGCTGAACCGCCTGGGCGTGTGCTTCCTCACCCTGCGCCGCCGCTCCCCGGCGCTGCTCCGAGAAGTGGCGCTCCAGCCTCGCTCGGCCTGGCGCACCGTGCACCTAGACGTCCCCCAGCGCCTCTACCAGACTCCCAAGGTCATCGAGCAGCGGGTGACCCTGCGGGACTACGCCGGGCCGCTCCGCCAGCTCCTCGTCACCGACCTGGGCCACGAGCAGCCCACCGTGCTCCTGACCAACGACTTCCAGGCGACCCCGCCGGCCCTCATCCTCCGCTACGCCCGGCGCATGCTCATCGAGAACGGCTTGGCCGATGCGGTGAACTTCCTCCACCTGGATGCCCTGAGTTCCGCCGTAGCCCTCAACGTCAGCTTCGACGTCCTGCTGACCATCCTGGCCACTGGGCTGTACCGCTTGCTCGCCCGGACGCTCCGCGGCTACGAGCGCGCCCAGCCGCGGCAGCTCTGGCGCCGCTTCCTCCACAGCCCCGGTCAGGTCCGAATCACCGATACCGAGGTGGTGGTCGAGCTACCCCGCCGCGCCCACAACCCGCTCCTCATCGCCGCCGGGCTGCTGGAGGAGCGGACCCCGATCCCCTGGTGGGAGGGACGGATACTCCGGTTCGAAATACCGTGAGACTCGTCACTTCTGTTAGCACATTTAGTTGCGTGAAAATCCAGGCTAGCACAAGAATGGGCCATTTTCGGATCTCTCTCAAGGGAAGGGAAGGAGGAGCGTATGCCGCTGGCGAATGTAAATCAGACGACTCTTAACTACCGGCTGGACGGACCCGAGCAGGGTCCTGTGGAACGCGCGCATCAAGACAGTTCGTGAGAACGGCATGCATGCCTTGGCCGACGCCTTTATCGACCGCTGGTTCACGAAGCCTGGTCAGAAGCGCCTGCACGCCGAGGTGGAAAAGGTCCGGCAGGCGATTCTGAATACGCCGGTCGAGGGATTCTGTGCCTGCTGTTGCGCGATCCAAGAGATGGACCAGCGCGCACGATCGGATCGCCTCCTCGGAGTTGAGGGTGATCTCCGATGCCGCCCATTTTGTG
>JAPLGR010000486.1 GCA_026390045.1 Chloroflexota bacterium
GTTCCCGGCACGGACCGCCAACAAGGGCTCGAGGGCTAAGGTTTGTTTGGTGCCCTGACGTTCACCGAACCGCCGGATGCGGACCCGCATGTCCGGTGGTGTGAGAGGGGGAGCGGGCGACCCGCTCTCCCTACTCAATCATGGATCCTGTGGGGCGGGGCTAGTGACTGCCGGCCGCCTCGACCGCACGCCTCACCAGGTCAACGTAATCCGGCTTGAGGCTTGCCCCTCCCACCAGTGCGCCGTCAATGTCCGGCATCGCCATGAAGTCCGCGATGTTGTCAACGGTTACGCTCCCGCCGTACTGGACCCGGACTGCCTGAGCCACTTCCTCGCCGAAGCCTTCGGCCAGCGAGGCACGGATGGACAGGGCAATCACGCGGTTGGCGTCCACCGGCGTCGCCGCACGGCCGGTGCCGATGGCCCAGATGGGCTCGTAGGCGATCACGCAGCGCGCCACCTGCACCGCGCTCAGCCCCTCGAACGCGCTGGTGATCTGGCCGCTCACCCAGGCATGCGTCTCCCCGGCCTCCATCTGAGCCAGATTCTCGCCGACGCACACGATCGGCGTCAGGTCCCTGGCCAGCGCCGTCTTCACCTTGCGCTGGATGGCGGCATCGGTCTCGAGAGCCCCTCCGGCAGCGCGGCGTTCGGAATGTCCAAGAATGACATACCGGCACAGGCCGGCAAGCATCGCTGCTGAGATCTCCCCAGTGTGTGCACCCTTGTCCTCGAAGTGCATGTTCTGCGCGCCCACGGCAATCGGCGTAGGCGCCAGCCCCTCAGCCACCGCCGCAAGGACGGTGAAGGGTGGACATACGACGCGATCGGCGCCCTCGATCTCCGAGAGCGGAAAGCGGATCCGCCGCACGAACTCAAGTGCCTCGTCCGCGCGTCCGAGATTCATCTTCCAGTTGGCGGCCAGGATAGGTCGGCGCATGCTTGCTTCACCTTGCGTCGTTCGATGCTCAGCTGTTCGATGGCTCCCCGGCGCTCGATCTCGCCTGCGGGACCGCCGCGGGGTTCGACTCGCAGTGGACCAGCGGCCCTCTGTCCGGGGCATGACGCACCAGAGTGCGAGCGATTATAACCTCGGCCTCGCAACAGACCGATCATCAGGTCCCGGGGAGCCGGCATGGAAAGGCCGCCCTGGCCGCAGCGCCGCGAAGTCGGGGCTGCCACCATGTTGAGGGCAGTCAAGGGACGTCTGCTGGAGGCCGACCCGCTCTCCGGTGACTCGTGGCCAGATTGCTCCCCCACCTGGAGTGTTGTCTGGTCTCCTCCTCCCACATCTGGCACCTCCGGAGCTTCTCGAATCACCACTAGTGGCGGTCGCCTCCGGCGAATTGCAGAGGATCGCCAGAATTGGCGCCCCGCATCTTGTGCGTGAATCCGACCTGTGTCCACTATAATCTTCCCAATGGCGTCTCACGTCTACCTGTCGCCCCACCTCGACGACGCCGTGCTCTCGTGCGGCGGCCTGATTGCCCGTCAGACGGCCAATGACGAGTCCGTCACGGTCGTCACGGTGTGCGCCGGCGACACGCCCGTGGGCGAACTCACGCCACTGGCGGTCGAACTCCACCGCCGCTGGGGCGGAGCCGGATCGCCGATCGCCGCTCGCCGCGCTGAGGACCGAATGGCCTGCGGCCGACTCGGAGCCTCCGCGATCCATC
>JAPLGR010000659.1 GCA_026390045.1 Chloroflexota bacterium
GCGCGCCCGGAGCCGTCGTAGTCGGCACCGGTCGTCGAAAGCGTGCAGCCAGGGAAGTAGGCAAGGGGGCGCGCGCCGGCGGTCACTTCTCACCCCGACGCAATGCACCAACCACAACCATCTGCGGCGCGCGAGCTAAGAGCGCCGGCTCGACGTCCTTGGCGACAACCTGGGACTCGCCGCGGCGCAGTGCCACTTGGCGAACGGCCTCCATCACACGCGGCAGATCAACGTCCTTGGGGCATCGAGACTCGCACATCAGGCATGCCGCACATACCCAGGGCGTTCGGGCCTGCAATGGCGTCTCAAGCCCCAGTTGCAGGAAGCGAATGACCTGGTTGGGGAGGAGATCCATTTCCTCTACCAGCGGGCACCCGGCGGAGCATCGGCCGCACTGGTTGCACTCGAGCAGGTTCTGCTCGGAGATTGCCTCGATCTCGCGGATGAACGCGCCGTGCAGGGACTCCGGATCCAGGACTACGCGCAAGGGAGCACCTCCCGCGTCGGCATGGTACGAGCATCGCAACAGCAATCAGGATGCATGCTCGCAGGTAATGCCAGAGGATGAGCGCTCACACCCGCCCACCGGAGAGGCGGCCATCCCGCCACCACGCTCCAGCACAGCCCCCGCAAGTGAATCCAACATCGCCTGTGGGCTCGCATACGGGCCTCACCCGCCCACCTCGGGGATAGTTGAGGAGAGTCTACAGGAACGCGCTCGGGCTCGTCATCAGCCCAGGGCCTGAGATTGCAGCGGCAGCGAGGATGTGGGAGATCTTCAGTCTACAATGTCATGAACTCGGGGCTTCGCCCGGCGTGGATGCCACGGCCAGCGCGTGCGGGGCCGGAAAGCCCCCATCCTTCACTCCGTCTCCAGCCCAGCGACTACCTTCCCAATCCCTCGCCCGTGCGGATCCAGTTCCGGTCGGTCGCTGGGACGTCAGGCAGTGATGATCCCCTTCTGAAAGGCGTACTTCACTAGTTCGGTGCGATCGTGCAAGTCGAGCTTCTGCATCAAGTGCAGCCGGTGGGTCTTGACCGTCTTGATGCTCAAGCTGAGCATCTCCGCTATCTGGTGATTGGTGAAGCCTTCCGCCACCAGCTGGAGGACCTCGCGCTCGCGGATAGTCAGGTCCTCATATGGATCGTGGGTCTTCTCGGCCTCCAGGCTGCGCAAGTAGAGAGTTGTGAGTGTCTTGGCCATCGAGGGCGAGAAGAAGGACTCACCCTGGGCGACCTGACGGATGGCGGCGACCAGTTCCCGGCCGGCCACGTCTTTGAGAACGTAGCCTGACGCCCCGGCAGCCATCCCCTGTGCCAGGTACTCCTCATTCTGATGCATGGTCAGAATCAGGACGCGCGCGTCGGGCACATCCCGGCGGATCTGTCTCGTGGCCTCCAAGCCGCTGAGCAGCGGCATGCCAATATCCATGATGACGATGTCCGGTCGGAGGGATCGGGCCTTCTCGAGCGCCTGCCGACCGTTGTCAGCCTCGCCCACCACATGCAGGTCGGATTCGTCATTCAGCAGCGCGCGGATGCCGTCGCGCAGAATGGCATGGTCGTCGGCCAGCAGAATGCGGATCGGCCTATTCATCCGCCGCAACCGGACCGTCCAGCGGGATCGTCACGCTCACGCGTGTTCCTTCGCCGGGCGTCGATTCCACGCGGGCCTCGCCTCCCAGCACAGCCGCCCTCTCCCGGATGCCGAACAGGCCCATGTGCTGCCGGGCATCCGGAGGCGCCGGCCGCGTCGAGTCGAATCCAATGCCGTCATCTTCGATCTCGAGTTCAAGGCCGTGCCCGCGCGAAAGCCTGACCCGGACCTGTCCGGCATCAGCATGCTTGAGCACGTTGCTGATCGCCTCCTGCGCAATCCGAAACACCGCCGTCTCGATGTGCGCCGGCAGCCGGGGCAGGTCCGGATCCGCCTCGACCGTCACGTCAATGCCTTCACGCTCCAGGCGGTCGGAGGCGTACCAGCGGATGGCAGGGGCCAGTCCCAGATCATCCAGAACAAGCGGCCGAAGATCGGCCACCAGAGTGCGCAGGTCATCAATTGCCCTTGTGGTCAGCGAACGCGCCGCCCGAAGCCGCTCCTTCAGGTGCGGCAAGTCCTCCGGGATGACAGCGTCGATCCGCTCGAGGGATATCAGCAGGCTCGCCAGAGACTGCGAAGTCTCGTCGTGCAGCTCACGCGCGATCCGTTTGCGCTCGTCCTCCTGGGCAGAGATGACTTGAAGGGAGAGTGTCCGCAGGCCTTGTCGGTTTGCCTCTGTCGTCGCCGCATGCGCC
>JAPLGR010000633.1 GCA_026390045.1 Chloroflexota bacterium
ACAAAAGGGCTGCTTCTGGCCCCCGTCTTGGAGGGGGCCGACGGGCTTCCCCCTAACCGGTCCAATTCACGTAGACAGGCCGGCATCGGGGATATGGCTGTCCAACCCCCCGGCCGCAGCCTACGATACGGGCACAGGGCAAGCTCAATGTGGTGTCGGCGATTCGTCCCAGGCAACTACCCTCAGCCGCCGCCACAGTTCCCCGTCGCGTACGCGCTCGGCGACGTCGAGCCACGTGCGCTCGTGAGTCGGCCAACGCTCGTGCGGCAGCAGGACCCAGACATGCAATCGCAACGCTTGCCGGCGAGCCAGGGCGTCGCCCACGACGAGCGTTCGCGCCAGCTGATAGTGCCGCGCACAGGCCGGCGCAGGCACGCCGGGCCCCGGACGAGGCCCGAGGTCGAGAAGCCGATCGAAGCGCGCTGCAGGGACATCCCAGTAGCGACAGTGGTCCAGCCAGTGGTCGGCAGACACGTGTACCTCAGGGCAGACCCGCCTTTGATGACGCCCGCATCGTCCAAGCGTGCTCAGGTTCTTGGCCTCGATCACAATCAGGTTCGAACGCCCGAGCAACACCAGATCGATCTCGGTTCGAGGTCCCGGGCCATCCACTTCGTCGAGCACCTGCTCAAGCCCCGGCAGCGGTTCACCGGCAACGCTGAATCCCCAGAAGTGCGGCTCGAGCGATTCGTCGGTGAACGTTCCCGCACCTGACCCCCACAGTGGCTTGACGTCCGAGAGCGAAGAGAGGCGCAGCGCATCCCCGGGGCGCGGGTAGAACGAATTCCACAATCGCGCGTTCTCCGAGTGTGGTCGGCGGAGGTTGGCAATGACCGTCTCGGGCAGGCGGTCGAAGGCACCCTCCAGCTCGCCTGCAAGGATCGCACGCGGCAGAGGCGTCTTGCGACGCGGCTTCATTCCCACGCACCTGCGTTTCGAGCGGCCATGTGCCGGCGGCCTTTCCATCCGGCCGCAGTGCGTGGCGAGTGTCCCGCCCGACTTCGGGTATCAGTTGCGAGGGACATCCGCACAGGCGGCGTGGAATAAGGCGAACCACGCCGGCAGCCGATCGGTGGCCTCCAGGTGGAACGAGAAGGCCCGCCGGCCGAGCGCCAGCAGCGCCTGCAGGTCGCCGATGGCCTGAGCGCGCTGCAACAGGTTAAACGTCACGCCCATTCCTGGGACGGCAACTCCGACCGGTCGGTCCGCAGTCACCAGGACGAAGACCATGCGGTCGGGCCCGCCCTTGTGCATCTGGCCGGTGGAGTGAAGATAGCGAGGACCGAATCCATGCGACGTGGCTACGTGATGTGCATCGCGAACCGCAGCGCGCAGGCTTCGGAGCTGCCCTTCGACCGCATCATCACAAGGGAGATAGGCGAGAAAGCAGAGCGCATCGCCGTCGCGCACCTGGGAGAGAATCTCGCCGACCACATGGGTGAGGTCGCTGTTGGTCACGTTGGACAGAGAGCCCTCGCGACCCTCGACCACCGTGCCCTGTCCCTGCCACAAGACGGTCGGCATCGGAAGCGATCCCTGCTTGCGGTAGGCCTTGAGGAGATCGGAGGTGCGGTCCTTTGCTCGCTGCACGTCCGGCTGATCGAACGCGCTCACGCCCAGTCGGTGGCAGGCGACCGCCGTGGCGAACTCCCAGCGAAAGAACTCAGCCCCCAGCCCCGCCTCGCCCTCGCCGACCTCGATCACCGCCATAGGATGCCCTGCGTGGGAAAGCTCCTCGGCCACGGCATCGTGGTCCCCTGCCCTGCGCAAATACCCGAACGCCCGGTCGCGTCCGTAGCCTTTGGTCGCACCGGGAGGCTCGACGGTGATCGGCAGGATGCCCTTTCCCTTCTTCCCGCTGCTTTCGGCGATTAGCTGCTCGATCCAGTCTTCAAGTGGTCCCAGCCCTTCGTCGGCTAGGAATGTAAGCTTGTCTCTCCCCTTCTCAGCCGCCATGGCCAGGAACGCGCCCAGATGCATCCCTGGATTGCGAGCGGCATCGACCGCCGCGCCGCAGCGCCTTGCCATGTCCATGGCACCGGCCAGCATCGCACCGATGTCGGCGCCGAGGAGCGCAGCCGGGAGCAACCCAAAGACCGACAAGGCAGAGTAGCGGCCACCGACGTCCGAAGGGCCGGGGAAGATCCGGCGGAAGTCGCGTTTCTCCGCCAGCGCCTGAAGCGAGGTGCCGGGGTCTGTGATCGCCACGAAGTGGCGTCCTGCGTTGCTCCCAACGGAGGTCTCCACCATTGCCCAGAAGTACTCGAGCAGCGCCAGAGGCTCGGTCGTCGTACCCGACTTGCTCGACACAACGTAGAGCGTCTCGCCCGGAGGCGCAGCGCGCGCGATGCAATCCACCATCTCAGGATCGGTGCTGTCCAGGACATGCAGCCGCATTCCGCTTCCAGGATGGAGCATGCGGCGGAACACGTCTGGTGCGAGGGATGACCCGCCCATGCCAAGCACAACCGCCCGGCGCAGCCCATCGCGCCGCGCTTCTTCGGCGAAGGCCTGCAACTCGCCGATCTGGGCCTGCATCACTTCCGGGAGGGTCAGCCAGCCCAGCCGGCGCGAAGCCTCCTCCGCCTCCGCCGGGACATCCGTCCACAGCGAGACATCATGATGCCACAGCCGCGGGCCCACCTTGTTGTCATCCAGGCTCGCCAGGACACCCGGGATATCCTGTGCCAAGTCACCCAACTCCGCTTGCGCCTGCGCCACCATTGCCTCCATGGATTGCCGAGTCCGCTTGTGGTCCGCCTCATCTCTGGCCAGAACTAGAGCCGCCTCTTTCGCTCCAATCTCATCGACGGAGATCCCCAACGATGCAAGCCCCTCGAGATGTGCCCGCGAGGATGAGATGACGTCCCAGTCCGTAGACAACCCGAGGTGCGCCATCTCCTCTGTTGGTGCCTCCGCGTCGCCAAGCCTCGCGCCGATGCGCGCTTCGGGCGCGGGCATAGACTCCCCGCCGGCGAGGCCGATCTCCCCGCAGGTCGTCATGGCGATCAGACCAACGCAACCGGCGTTGCCGACCTGTGCTTGCGCTGCCCCGACCTGGGCGAGGGCGAGGTGCAGCAACACGTTTCGCGTTCGACCGGCGAGGGAAGCCGCGCGCTCCGATCGCCGGCCTGTGTGAGCTGCCTGTTCGGCCAGCAAC
>JAPLGR010000570.1 GCA_026390045.1 Chloroflexota bacterium
AGACGATGATCACGGGGGACGTCAATCAGGTCATCGGCAAATACGCCAGGCAGGACATCGCCCGCGGCATGCCGATCACCACGGGGATGATCACCACCGAAGCGGGCGATCTGCTGGGGACGGGTTCCGATGCCTCGGCGGCCATCCCGCCGGGATACACTGCCATCGCGGTTCCGATGAACCGCCTGTCCGGCGTGGCCTACGCCCTCCGCGATGGTGACAGCGTGGACGTGATCGCCACCATGCTCATGGTCGATCTGGACGAGGACTACCAGAGCATCCTGCCGAATTCGAGCATGATCCTCCTCGGCAACAATGCCACCCCGCTGACGGGGTACGCGTGCCAGGAGGTCAAGGCGTCTGAGAAGGGGCTGGAATGCATCAACCCCGAGCCGCCGCCGTTCACGCGTGTCGATACCGAGGAGACAACGGGCACGCAGCTGGCCATCAAGCCGACTGAGCCGCAGCGGCCTCGCCTCGTGACGCAGCGCCTGGTTGAGAACGCGATTGTCCTGCATGTCGGCTCGTTCACCATTCCGGGGGCCGAGGCGCAGACGGGCCTGGGCTCCACGGCGGCGGCGGGTGCGCCGCCTCAGACCACGCCACAAGTGGTCACCGTCGTAGCGCCAGACATTGTGACGCTGATCGTCACGCCGCAGGATGCGCTGACCATCAACTGGGCGATCAAGTCTGGCATGGATCTGGTGTTCACGCTGCGCGGGCCGAAGGACGACACGGCGACCGAGACCACCAGCGTCACGCTCAAGTACTTGGTTGACAACTACAACATCACCGTGCCCAGCAAGCTGCCCTACGGCCTCGAGCCAAGGCTGACAACGCCTATCCACCCGGTCCTTCCGAACGACCAGCCTGCGGCGGCGCCGGCCGCCCAGTAGACGGGCCAGAGAACCGGAGCCGCTGCGCGTATGCCTGAGCCACCCAGCACCAACATCCGCGTCCTGATCGTCGACGACAGCGCCGAGATGCGGGAGAACGTCAAGAAGCTGCTTCAGTTCGAAGCAGATATCGAGGTGGTGGGCGTAGCGCGCAGCGGCCAGGAAGGCATCCAGATGGCGGCCGAGGCCAAGCCGCACATCGCGCTGATGGACATCAACATGCCCGACATGGACGGGATCACGGCCACGGAGGGCGTGATCGCAGTGGCCCCGTTCTGTCAGGTGATCATCCTGTCCGTGCAGTCCGAAGCGGACTACATGCGACGGGCGATGATGGCCGGGGCCAGGGATTTCATCCCCAAGCCTCCCTCAAGCGATGAGCTGATCAAGACCATCCGCCACCTGGGGGAGCGGGCGAAGGGGGAAGAGGAGAAGGCCAAGGCTGTCGTCTATCCCTCGGGCGGGATCTCGATACCGGGGCGACCGAATACCGGCCGGCTGGCGGGCAAGATCCTTTCGGTCTACTCGGCCAAGGGCGGGGTGGGGTGCACGACGCTGGCCACCAACCTGGCGGTTGGGCTGCATACCAGCGAGACGCCAACCGTGCTCGTCGACACCAACCTGCAGTTCGGTGATGTCTCGGTCTTCCTCAACCTGCAGGTCAAGAACAGCATCGCGGACCTGGCCTCGCGCGCCGATGAACTCGATCGGGAGTACTCGGACGAAGTCCTGATTGCGCACTCAACGGGGATGCGGGTCCTTGCAGCGCCTCCGCGTCCGGAGATGGCCGACGAGGTCCATGCCGATGACGTGCGCAAAGTGCTGCAGTATCTCAAGGGTCACTATGCCTACGTCGTTGTGGACACTCACTCCACCATGGACGACGTGACGCTGGCGGTCCTGGAGACCAGTGACCTGCTGATCGCCGTGGCGACGCCGGAGATCCCGGCCATCAAGGATGCCCGGCTGCTGTTTGACCTGATGGGGGCGCTGGAGATCCCGAAGGACCGCGTGTTCTTCGTGATGAACAAGGTCGACCGCAGGACGGCTGGAGGCATCACACCGGAAGCGGTGACCGAGAACCTGCGGCGCCCGGTGGATGGGGAGATCCCGTTGGACGAGAAGGCCACCACGCTCTCCATCAACAGGGGCGTCCCGCTGATCCTCGGTGACAAGAGCCGGCCGCCGGCGAAGAATCTCCTCGATCTGATCGGCCTGGTACGGCAGCGGCTGGTGGCCGAGCCGGCTCAGCCCGAGGAAGCCGCCGTGCCGGAACGGCCACGGCTGTTTAGCTGGTGAGGCAACTGATCTATAGGCAGGAGGGAAGACGGTGTCGCTCCTGAAACGAATCGAACAGGGACAAGCAGCGCAGCAGCCAGCCGCTGGCGGC